>DVKQ01000100.1 GCA_018715925.1 Candidatus Onthousia faecipullorum | reverse complement strand
TTTGTCTTTTAAGCTCCCTAACACTCCAGTTAGAGTTTATACATTCCTTTTCATAAAAATTTCTTTCATCTATATTTTCAATGCTTAATAGTTCACAATAGTGTGACCAGCTTAATTTTCCAGACAGTGTCTGGAATTTTGGATATGTTATATAAAATCTACGCATATTAAATAAATTGCTAACTGAAAAACCAGAACCTAATATTTTTCTTAATTCTTTTGATAGTTCTTTCATTACTTGTTTTATATCTTCTATTATTTTTTTATTAAATGTTAAACTTTGCATAAGTAATTCCTCCTAATCTTAAAAATATTACAATATCCTCCATTCTACCTTAAACTCGTGTTTAAAATCATTACCTTCAATTTCATATATTACTTCAAAAGATTCTCTATCTTTATTTATCTTAAATGTCTTCATAGGAACAAAACCTGTTTGTTTTAAGTCTTTTAGAAATACCTCAAAATTAGTTTTTTCGTTTTTCACAAATTTATAACTTAAAATAGTATCTTCTGTTTCTCTTAACATAATATTATCATCTAAGAAAATAGTTAGAAGTGCTTTATCATCTTGATACTGAATTAAGTTTTTCTTTTCATCAAAAGTTCCTTTACCTTCAAAAGGTAATTCTTCATCTTTATTTTTTATTTTCGCTTTTATAAATACATCTTTCATAGAGAATCTCCTTTTTCTTTCAAGATTATAACAAAAAAGTATTAAAGTTACAACTTATTTGTTTGAATAATAAATTTTTGGACATGATATATAAAGAAAGGATTTGATATGTTTATGAAAGTTTTGAAGAAGTGTTTAAAAATATTTATAATTCTTATAGGACTTTTTATTGTTGGTAATGTCTGTGTTTATACTTATGCTAAGTTAAGTCCTAAGATTGAGATAAAGAATGCTAATAGTTTTATGTTATTTGATGATAATAATGAAGTTTTTTTTCAAGGAAGTGGATCTAGGGAGTGGATTAGTCTTGATGATATCTCTCCATATTTAATAGAAGCGACTATAAATACAGAAGATAAAAACTTTTATAAACATATTGGTTTTGATTATCTTAGAATTGTTAAAGCCCTTTTTGTTAATATAACTACTGGTACGACTAGTCAAGGTGCTAGTACTATTACACAACAGTATGCTAAAAATTTATTTTTAGATTTTGATAAGACTTGGAAAAGGAAATGGGATGAGATGTGGTATACAATAGAAATAGAGTCTCATTATAGTAAAGATGAAATACTTGAAGGTTATCTAAATACTATAAACTATGGTCATGGTAAATATGGGATAGAGACTGCTAGTAAGTATTACTTTGGTAAGAGTGCTAAAGACTTAACTTTGGCAGAAGCAGCTATGCTTACGGGTATTCCTAAGTCTCCTAGTAACTATTCTCCTTTTGTTAATTTAGAAAAAGCGACACAAAGACAACAAATGATTTTAAAGAATATGTATGATGATGGTGTAATTAGTGAAGCGGAATATAATAAAGCTCTTGATGAAGAATTAAAATTTGTAGGAGAAGAAGAGAAAGAGGAGTTAGAAAGTGTTATGTATTATCAAGATGCTGTTATTGAAGAGTTAAAAAGTCTTAAAGAAATACCTGAATCTTTTCTTGAGACGGGTGGACTTAAAGTTTATACTAGTCTTGATATGGATGCTCAAAAACAGTTGGAAGAGACTGTTAAAAGTACTATGCCTGATAGTGAATTAGAAACTGCTAGTGTCATGATGGATCCTAATACTGGGAGAGTTATTGCCTTAGTAGGCGGTAAAGATTATAGTAAATCAGAGTTTAATAGAGCGGTAGATGCTAAAAGACAAGTTGGTTCTACTATGAAACCTTTTCTATACTATGCTGCTTTAGAAAATGGTTTTACGGCTTCTACTACTTTTACTAGTGAAGAGACTACTTTTACTTTTAATAATGATGAGACTTATTCACCACAAAATAATAATGGTACTTATGGACATAAACCTATATCTATGGCAACCGCTATCGCTTATTCTGAAAATATATATGCTGTTAAGACTCATATGTTTTTAGGGGAAGATACTCTTGTTAATATGGCTAAAAGATTAGGTATTACTTCTAAGCTTGATGAAGTTCCTTCTCTTGCTCTTGGTACTAGTGAAATTGGTATGCTAGAAATGGCAGGAGCCTACTCTCCTTTCGCTAACGAAGGATATAAAGTTACGCCTCACTTTATTACTAAAGTTGTTGATAGAGAAGGTAATGTGTTATATGAAGCAGATGAAGAGAAAGAACTTATTTTGAACTCTAGTTTAACTTTTATTCTTAATAATTTATTAACTGCAACATATGATGCTAATTTTATAGATTATAATTACCCTACGGCGATTAATCTTGCTAGTAGGATGACTCATAAGTACTCTTTAAAAAGTGGTACTACTAATACTGATTATTGGTATATTGGCTATAATAAAGAGATTGTAACAGCAGTATGGTGTGGATATGATGATAGCCGTGATTTAAACTCTAGCGAATATAAATATGCTTCTAATATTTGGCTAGAGGCAATGGAAAACTATATGAAAGATAAACCTGATCAATGGTATAGTCAACCTGATAATGTTGTTGGAGTACTAGTTAATCCTATTACTGGGAAACCTGCAACTGATAGTGATGAGAAAAAAATAATTGAATACTACGTTAAAGGAACAGAACCAAGTGCTGATGATCCTGTATTTGATGAGATAAGCGGAAATACTAGTAGTAATTAGTATAATTTTAAATTTTATTAATATAATTACTTTGAGAGGATGATTTTATGAATAATAATTATGAAACTTATCCTAATCAAAGTACTGATCCCCCTTATCAAAACTTTGATTATGATTATAATCCTAATATGAATAATGTTCCAAATAATAATACTATTCCTAATAATAACACTGTTCCTATAAGTGGTGATATGGACTATGCTGAAAATATCTTAGAGTTAAATGTTGGTAAAGAAGCTAGTTTCTATATGTCATATTCTGATTCATTAGAGTGGCGTGATAGAGTATTTACAGGAACTATCATAGGTGCAGGTAAAGACTATGCAGTTGTTAAGGATAGCGATAATCGTATTTTCTTACTCTGGACAGTTTACCTTAATTATGTAGAGTTTAGAGAAGATATTATTTTAAGATAATTTACTCTTCTCTTTTTCTTTGCTATAATACTATTAAGGATGTGATACTAATGATTTATGCTATTATAGGGGGAGTTATATTACTTATTATTTTGATTTGTATAATTATGGTATTAATTTATAAGAACAAATATAACTTTTTATATATTAAAGTAAAAGAGGCAGATAATAATTTAGATATATTGTTACAAAAGAAAGAAGAGATACTATTAAAAATTATTCCTATTTTGGAAGATGCTAATATTAAAGATATTCCTGAAGTTATTAAATTAAAATCTATGAGAGTTAATCATCATGAATTATATCAAGAGTTAATGAATATGACTAGTGAGATTTTAAAGATAATAGATGATTATGAAGATAAGTTAGACTTTGATAAATTAGATTCTTTAGTAGATAAGTTAAATGAAAATGAAAATGATTTAAGAGCAGCTTTAAAGTATTATAATGATAATGGCGAAGAGATAATTTATCTTTCTCATAAATTCCCTACTAATTTAATTAAAACTTTTTCTCATTATCAAGATATAGAAACTTATAAGATAGAGAAAAGAGAACCTTTTGAAATATTAAAACATTGACTTAAACATCAATGTTTTTTATATAATTTAATATTCTCATAATCTTTTCTTAATTCATCTAAAGTTATTGCATCTTCTTCAAAGTTAGTTATTATTATACCATTATAACAGTAAATAACTGATGAAGATTCTTCTATATCCATTATGTTAATAACAGAAATCAATCTAGGATTATTTTTACTTGCTTCTATTATTTCTTCTTGTGTCATTCTTTTACCTAAATATATCTTTTTAGAAAAATTATGTTTTTTAGTAGTATATCTTTCACCTTCTAGTTCTACTTCTTTAGTATCATAATATCTAAAAGCGACTACATCATCTTTAAATTGTTCTTCTAGGGGACTTCTTTTATCTACACTTCTAAATCTAGAATTATAGTGATTTATTCCTAGTTCATTAGGAATAAACTCTTCTAGATAAGTATTAATTTTTACATCAATATAGAAATTATCTGTTTCAAAGTGATAAAATTTATCATCATGAAATACCTTATATAACCTTTCCATAGTTTTAGTTAATTGTTTTACTTCTTCTTTAACTAAGTTTAGCTTCTTTTATAATTAATAGCAAGTTTTTTTAATTTGCACATGTCAAAAATATCGATAATTTACCTATTTTTTCCAATTTTGGTAAAAAGAAAACTAGTAATAATGTTATTACTAGCTAGTCAATTTTCCAGTCTATAGGTTTTAATCCTTTAGATATTAAGAAGTTATTAGTCTTTGAAAAAGGTTTACTTCCAAAGAAACCATTGTATGCAGAAAGTGGTGATGGATGAGCTGACTCTACAATATAGTGATTTTTATTAGTAATTAGTTTCTTTTTATTTCTAGCGAAACTTCCCCAAAGAATAAAGACTATAGGCTCTTCTTTTTTATCTAATATTTCTATTATCTTATCAGTAAATATTTCCCAGCCTTTATCTTTATGAGATGCTGCCATATTCGCTTCTACTGTTAATACGGCATTAAGAAGTAACACTCCTTGATCTGCCCATGGTATAAGACTACTTGTTTTAGGAAAAGGTATTCCTAAATCATCATTTAATTCTTTAAAAATATTTTGTAATGAAGGAGGCTTTCTAATACCATTTTTTACAGAAAAAGATAGCCCTTCTGCTTGATGTTCTCCATGATATGGGTCTTGTCCTAGTATTACAACTTTAACGTCTTTATATGGAGTATGTCTTAAAGCATTAAATATCTCATTTTTAGGTGGATAAATAGTCTTTTCTTTATACTCTTTATTAACAAAATCTATTAGTTTTTTAAAATATTCTTTATTATATTCATCTTTTAAGTAAATATCCCAATCATTTCCAATCATACTTCTCTCTCCTATTTATGATAATTTTCATTATTTCTTATTTTATATGTCCTATATAGTTGTTCTAATAACATCACTCTAAATAATTGATGGGGAAATGTTAATTTTGAAAAAGATAGACTAAAGTTACTTCTTTGTTTTACTTCATCGCTTAAACCATAACTGCCACCGATTACGAAGGCTAAATTACTATTAAAAGACTCTAAGGTACATAGTTTATTAGTTAATTCTAGTGATGATAATTCCTGTCCATTTATGTCAAGAACAACTACATTATCAGTTTCTTTTAAGTGCTTTAAAATGAGTTTTCCTTCCTCTTTTTTCACTTTATCTATTTCATTGTAACTACTATCAGGTAGTTCTATTATGTCTAATTTTGTATATTTAGATAGTCTCTTTTTATATTCATCTATCGCATCATTTAAATATTTTTCTTTTATTTTACCTACACATATTAACTTTATCATAAAATACCTCTATTTCTTCTAATGATTCATTTTGTTTAGCGACTAATATTTTTATATTACTTCTATCTTTTAAGGCAAGTCTAGTCGCTTCATATGCTAAATCTTCTCTATTGTTGTGTTCACTTAGATGAGCGAGTATTACATATTTAGTAGCATTACCTACTAGTCTTTTCAAGTATTTTGATGTTGTTTCATTAGATAAATGGCCTTCATCACTAATTATTCTTTGTTTTAAGTAGTAGGGATATGGTCCATCCATAAGCATTTTTTCATCATGGTTACTTTCTATATAATAAATATTTTTATTTTCAAGTAATGGGAAATACTTACGATTTAAATATCCTGTATCTGTTATATATACTAAGGAATTGTTATTTTCTGTTACTAAGAAACCAACTGAACCTTTCGCATCATGACTTGTTTTAAAGACAGTTATTTCTGTACTGTTATTTAAATATATAAGACTATCATATAACTCTAGCCTTTCTTTATCAATATCTATAGTTAATTCTTTTAGAATATCTTTATTAGCATAGATTTTAAAATTACTATGTTTTAAAAGAACTTTAAGTCCACTTGTGTGATCATTATGAGCATGAGTTAAAAGTAGAGCATCTATATCATCAATAGTTAAATTCATCTTCTCTAATTCTTTTTTTAATCTTTGATAAGTTATTCCTATATCAATAAGAAAACGAGTGGATGCTGTTTCTATTAAAGAACAGTTTCCTTTAGATCCACTCGCTAGTACTTTTATTTTCATCAGAATAAACTCATAGGATTTAAAGATGATGAACCTCCACTATATGGAAAGCCTCTCCATAATCCTAAGTGAAGATGAACTCCTGTGGCATAACCAGTTTGACCCATGGCTCCTATTGTCTCTCCAATAGATACTTCTTGGCCTACACTAACATAACGTTCTGCTAGATGGGCATATAATGTGTAATAACCATTATTATGATTAACAATTATGTATTGTCCATCAGGCCATCTTGAAGATGATGCCACTACAATACCATTATTAACTGCATAAATTGGTGAACCATAGCCTGCTCCTGCTATATCAAGGCCATCATGAAGTGTTCCCCAACGATAACCATATGGGCTACTTATATAATAAGGTGTTCTTGTTGGCCATAACCAATATCCTTCTACTTTACTATTACCAGTTAGACCACTATTAACGCCACCGCTTCCTCCACGTTGTTTAGTTCCTTTTACTATTATTCTTTTAACTGGTTCTTTTAATACTTCTGTAGCATTATGATCAATAACTGCACTTTCTACTTGACCATTAACTTTCTCTACTTTAGATGTTACAAGTTGAGAACCATTAACTCCTTCTTGAATAGTTTCTTCATAAGTTGTGTACTGTGTATTATCATATCTAGTTTCTGTTTCATAAGGGATATCTTGGGTTGTTACTTGATGATCTACTTCTACTAATCTAAACTGAGGCTTGATGATACTTATTGTAACACTTTGTCCTTCATATAAAAGATTATTTGCATCTGTAAACTCTGGATTAGCGATTAGAAATTCTTCATTGGATAGTTTGTTATTGAAAGCAACATCACTAATAGTATCTCCAGCTTGTACGGTATATTTTTGTTGTTCATCAAGAGTGCCAAATAATAGATATTTACTTAAATCATCTACACTTTGATAGATAGTTGCATCTGATGGAATATTCGTTTCTTTAACAGTTATTTTATTTTCTATATAAATATTTTCAATAATAGTCCCTGTACTACCATTTTCTATTTCAGTTTGCTCATTATTAAGATATTTATCATAACTATCACTATCTACAAATGATCTAATAGTATTATCCATTGCTTGTTCAAAAACATCTCTATCTAAAACATAGATAGTCTGATCAACTCCTTCTACTGTTTCTCCTGCATCGTTTGTTGTATCAAGACCTTCTATAGTTATTTCATATCCTTTAATAGTGAATGGTTCTATATCTTTAATCTTATTATATATTTCTTCTGTTGTAGAGATATTTTCATTATAGGTTACATCTTTTACTATCTCTAAATCTTCTGGAGCATATACTTTATCGGCATTATACTTATCTTTTAGAGTTTGTTGTTCTTTATCTATATATTCATCAAGGGAGTCTTTATCACTTATTAATCCTACTGATTTACCTGCTAAATAGACACGGTAAACATTTTTAGGAGTTAAGGTTTCTTCTTTTGGAACAATAAGCATTATAATTAAACTTAGTAGCACTGCTATTATTATAGTAATTATAGCTTTTATATTCATTTTATTCCTCCTCTATTTCATTTTTACTCATATTTAAGAAAGTCGATGTATCTTTTTTAAATAGTAATTGGATTGTTGCTTGTGGTCCACTACGATGTTTAGCGATGATAAATTCACTAATACTAGTAGCATCGTTTTTCGCTTCTTTATTGTAGTAATCATCACGATATAGGAAACCAACTAAGTCAGCATCTTGTTCTATTGAACCTGATTCTCTTAAGTCTGATAGCATTGGTCTTTTGTCTTCTCTTCCTTCAACACTACGAGATAGTTGGGCTAGGGCAATTACAGGTATGTGTAACTCCATAGCTAGGGTTTTAAGACTACGAGAGATATCTGCTACTTCTTGTTGACGGTTGGCTCCATAGTTTTTACCACCTGATATCAATTGTAAATAGTCGATTATAACAAGATCTAATCCATCAGGAGAAGATGATAAACGACGACATTTAGCACGTATTTCTCCTATTGTTATTCCTGGTGTATCATCTATAAATAGTTTTGCATTACTTAATCTACTAACAGCTTGATCAAATCTTTTCCAGTCATTATTTAACATTTTACCAGTTCTAAGTTTATAACCTTCTATTTGTCCAAGAGATGAAATAATACGACTTGCTAGTTGTTCTGCACCCATTTCAAGGTTAAATACAGCGACTGTTTTATCGGTGTGAGTTGTAACATAAGTGGCAAGATTAAGAGCGAAAGCAGTTTTACCCATACCTGGACGAGCGGCAAGGATTATTAGTTCATTTTCATGTAATCCTGCAGTTACTTTATCTATATCATACCATCCTGTTGGAATACCTGTTATTTCTCCTTTAGCTTCTGCTAATTTTTGTAAATCTTCTTCTGTTTTTACTAAGACTTCTCCTATAGATTTAAATTCACTAGCTTTTCTATTCTTGGCAATTGTTAATATTTTACGTTCTGCACTATCAAGAATATCACCTATACTTTCTTCACTGTTATATCCTGTTGTAGCGATAGATTCTGCTGTTTCAATTAGCCTTCTAAGAAGAGAAGTGTTCTCTACTTCTTTTATATAGTATTCTATATTAGTAGCAGTTGGAACGAAGGTTGTTATTTCTGTTAGATATGTTACTCCTCCTACATCATTTAAATAGTTTAGTTTTGTTAAAGTCGTAGTTAGAGTAGTTAAATCTACAGGTGTCTTTTCGTTGGCAAGAGTTTTTAATGCTGTAAATATTTTAGCATGTCTAGCATCATAAAAATCTGTTTCATCTAAGTTCTCAATTGTCAATAATAAAGCATTATTTGATAAGAAACATGAACCTAGAACACTTTTTTCAGCTTCTAAATTTTGAGGCATTTGTTTAATAGCTGTACCATGCATTTATATCACCTACTTAACTAAATGTATTTTTACTTTGGCAGTTATATTTTTATATAGTTCTACATCGATATTATGAAAGCCTAAAGATGAAGGCGAATTAGTTATTTTAATCATACTTTTATCAAAGTCAAATCCTTTTTCTTTTAAAGCTTCTTTTATTTGTTTAACACTTATACTTCCAAAGACTTTATCATTATCACCTGTCTTAACTTTAAAAGTTAGAGTTATTTTTTCTAGTTTTTCTTTTATATTTAAAGCTTCTTTTTTAGCTTTTTCCTCTTCTTCTTTTTTAGCTTTATTTTCATCTGCTAATCTTTCTAAAGATGATTTAGTAGACTTAATAGCATAGCCTTTTTTTATTAAGAAGTTTTCAGCATAACCATCTTTTACTTCTTTTATTTCGCCCTTTTTACCTTGTCCTTTTAAATCTTTTATAAAGATTATTTCCATTCTATTCCTCCTCTTTTTTTAAGATTTGTTTTAGTTTAGTCTCTACTTTACTAATAGTACTATCACTAATTCTAGTCGCTCCTACTGTTTTATTTCCTCCACCACCTAATGGTGTAAGTATCTCTGAAATATCATAGTTACCTAGACTTCTACCACTAATAGAAATTGTTTTAGAAGTTGTCTTAGCGATAACAAATGAAGCCTCTATATCGTTAAAGAATAATAAGGTATCAGCGATTTTTGCGATATCTTCTCTTCTATATACCATATAAGGACTACCTTTAGCGATAGCGATTCTATTATTTATGATATCGACGTTAGTTATTACTTTTTGCCTTTCTATATACTCTTTTAAATCTTGTTTTAATAGATACTGAACTTTTTTGGTACTAGCACCCATACTAGATAAATAATATGCTGCATAGTATGTTTCAGAGTTTGTTTTTAAAGTAAAGTTATTAGTATCTAAGACTATTCCAGATAATAAAAGAGTGGCATAATAAGGGTCTAGTTCCATTTTATAGGTTTCTATTAGATTAGTAATCATTTCACAAGTACTAGATATGTCATTATCTATTATTCTAAGATTAGCATCAATTGATGTTTCACCTAATTCATGATGATCTAATATAATGATGTTTTCTTTATCAAAATAGTTTAGGGCATCACTTGACTGTACTAATTCTTCTTTATTAGTATCTAATATTATTAATAAGTTTTTCTTTTGTCTTATATAGAGTTTCTCTTCTATTTCATCATCTTTTATTATTTTTAAACAGCCTTCTAATTCTTTAAATACTTTGGATACTCCTGATTCATGTTTAGTATCATTTATAATTAGAAAACAATTTTTATTTAGTTTCTCTAAGATAATGTAAAGACCTATGGAACTACCTAAGGCATCTAAATCTAAATCTTTATGTGCCATGATAAAGACTGTTTTAGAATATTTGATTTTTCTTCTTAGTTCTTTTTTTCTTTCTATTAATTTCATTAGATCCTCCTTTTATCCCTTGCTAATATTATATACTATTTTGAAGTAGAAGTAAAACTTGTAATGAAAAAAGTAAATAGTTGTTTCTATTTACTTAGTAAATGGTAATAGACCAATAGCTCTTGCTCTTTTAATTTCTCTTGCAATATGTCTTTGATGACGAGCACATGTTCCTGTTACGCGACGTGGAACAATTTTACCTCTATCATTTATAAATCTTTTTAATGTATCAACATCTTTATAGTTAACGTCTTTACCAGCACACATTATGCATACTTTCTTTTTACGACGACTAAATTCTTTATGTTCTTTAAAGTCTTTAGACATTGCCATATTCTTCCCTCCTTTTAAAATGGTAATTCACTATCATCAATTTCAATGCTTGCACCAAAGTCAGCATATGGATTACTTGATATATCAGTTCCATTATTTGATGATGGTTCTTCATTAAAGTCGTATGGAGTTGGCTCACTAGATGTAGCAGGAGTTGATGGTTGTTGATTACTGTAATTATTTGTTTCTCTTGGTTGATTATTATCTCTTTTTGAACCAATAAACTCAACACTATCAGCGATTACTTCAGTAACATAACGACGTTGTCCGTTTTGGTCATCATAGTTACGTACTTGAAGACGTCCTTCTACTGCTACTTGACTACCTTGTGATAGATAGTTTTTAACACTTTCAGCTTGTCTACGCCATACAACAACTGGTATAAAATCTGCTTCTCGCTCTCCTGCTTGGTTAGTATAAGTTCTATTAACAGCGATAGTAAAACTTGCTACTGCTGTATTATTACCTGTATAACGAAGTTCAGGATCACGAGCTAAGCGTCCTATTAAAAATACTTTATTCATAAATACCTCTTTTCTTAATCGTCTAATTTAATAACTAAATGACGTAGTATATTTTCTGATAGGCGAGCTAGACGATCAAATTCAGAAATTGCTTCATTGTTTGCTTCAACAACATATAAGAAATAATAACCATTTTTATATTTGTTCATTTCATAAGCTAATTCTTTTTGTCCCATTGCTTTTTCTTCATTAATCTTACATTTTCTATCAGTTAAAACTTTCTTTAGATTTTCTGCTTCTTTTTTAATAGCAGCCTCATCTAAATCTGGTTTAACGATAAACATGATTTCATAATTTGTCATTAAACGTACACCTCCTTCTGGACATAAGACCTATTTCTAGGTAAGGAGCATTTTAAATACTCGGTAGTATTATAGCAAAAGAAAAAAGAAAAGTCTATCTTTTTCTTTCATTTTTGTTTCTAATTTGACTATTAAATATGGAAAATACGTTGTTTTCTATATTCCATTCCTAAATTAGATTGTAATTGTGCATTTAATTCTTTATCACTTCTAGACATTCTTATAGAATAAAGTCTTCTTTTTAAAAGATAGATAATATAATAATCTTTACCCTTTGAAGCAGTAGATGAGAAAATTTCAATACTTGTTTCAATATCATCACTATCTATTTTATTAACTATATTTATACATTCTTCTCTTTCTTCTTTAGTTAATTTTATATCAGCATATTTATTAATACTTATAGACTTCATATAATCATATACTACTAAAGCTGAAGAAGATGTTGTTTTTTCTTCACTAGAAACAAAGTTTTTAAAATATGGCTTTACTTGGTTTTCTTTTTGTAAAAAACTAAGTATTTTTATTTCTTCTTCACTTAATTCGCCAGCATTCTTATTTAATATTTCATCAATACTGAAGTGACTAGGAACATAATTAATCCAGTTTAAATAATCATTTGGAGTTATTAACTTGTTGCCAGTTGGTATTATTACAAAACTAGCACCTTTATTATTTTCTAATTGATGTTTTAAGAGTATTCTTACTATATCCATATATTTTATTCAACTCCTTTATTTTAAAAATCATATATTTTTCTTACACATTAAATCTAAAGTGACAGATATCTCCATCTTGCATTAGATAATCTTTTCCTTCGAGTCTTGCTTTACCTGCTTCTCTTGCTTTTAATTCACTACCACACTCTATTAAATCTTCATAGGAAATAACTTCTGCTTTAATAAAGCCTTTTTCAAAGTCTGTATGGATGATACCAGCACAGCTTTTAGCATTCATGCCTTTTTTGAAAGTCCAGGCTCTTACTTCATCAGGTCCTACTGTAAAATAGGTTGCAAGTCCTAATAAATCATAGGTTGCTGATATTAAAGAATCTAAACCACTTTTTTCTAGTCCTAAAGCTTCTAACATTTCTTTGGCATCCTCATCTTCTAGTTCACTTAACTCCTCTTCTACTTTAGCACATATTTCTATTACTTTAGCATTTTCTTTACTAGCATATTCTTTAACTTTTTTAACATAGAGATTGTCATTACCTAAATCACTTTCATTAACATTTGCAAGATAAATTAAAGGCTTTTCTGTTAGAAGATTAAAACTTTTGATAATAGATTTCTCTTCTTTTGTTAAGTCAATTAGTCTTATTGGAGTATTTTCTTCTAGAGCTTTTCTTAATTTTTCTAGTGTTTCATACTCTAAAAGTTCATCTTTATCTTTACTCATCCTAGCTTTTTTACTAATTCGATTTATTCTATTAGTTACTGTTTCTAAGTCAGCAAGGACTAATTCTAGATTAATTGTTTCTATATCTCTTATAGGATCTACATTACCATCAACATGGATTATATTACCATTATCAAAACATCTTACTACTTCACAGATGGCATCTACTTCTCTTATATGAGATAAAAACTTATTACCTAGACCTTCTCCTTTACTTGCACCTTTTACAAGTCCTGCTATATCAATAAATTCATAACTTGTATAAATTGTCCTTTTAGGATTATACATGCTTGATAGTTTATCAATTCTCTCATCTTTAACATTTACTATTCCAACATTAGGATCAATTGTTGCGAACGGATAGTTTTCTGCTAAAATATGAGTTTTAGTTAAGGCATTAAATAATGTACTTTTACCTACATTAGGTAGTCCTATAATTCCTGCTTTTAAACTCATAATATTACCTCTTTTCTTCTTCATATTATAGCATTGTTTTATAGCTTTTAAAAGAAAAAAAATACCTTACGGTATTTAAATTGTTGCATATACTCCTGGACCTAGTGGTAGTCCTATTAAGTACCAACCTATTATTAGTAATATCCAAGTTATAGCGATTATTCCAAAGTATGGTAAAAGATAACTTATACTCTTATGGATTGTTATTGGTTTTGTCTTATCAGGATTATAAATATTTAAATAACCTATGTAAATAGCAAAACATGCTAGTAGTGGTGTTATACCTGCTGTTATTGAAGTACCTGCTCTTAATATAAACTGTGCGAAAGGAGCGGAAAGGTTTGACTGCATAAAAGCAGGAACCATAACGGGTGCGAATATTTGCCATTTAGCACTCGGTGTTGGAACAAAGAGATTTGCTAGTCCTATCATTATGATAGCGAATATTATTAAAGGAAGACCAGTAAATCCTATATTACCTATAGCATTAGCACACCAAGAGGCAATTACTGTTCCTATATTTGTTTCTCTAAATACAGAAGTAAACTGTGATACTACAAAGATAAGCATTAATATTTCTCCCATAGGAGCGAATGTTTCTTTACAACCATTAATTATATCTTTATCATTTTTAATACTTTTAGAACCTATTCCATAGGCAATACCAACTAGAGTTAGAAGTAAAGCCATCATGTATGTAAAGCCATCTTGGAAATATGAGTTTGTACCAAATAATTGACCTAAATAGGTATCTTCTTCCATATCTAGAAGCATTCCTGAATATGGTAAATCTGGTATTATTGAATATATAAATAAAATGATTACCACTATTCCTGTTATAATAGCAGCTTTAAGCCCTCTTTTTTCACGTCTATCTTTTTCTATTTTTTGTTGTTCTAATTCTTTAGCATCTACTTCATCTATAATTACTAACTCTTCTGTTTTAGATAACTCTTCTTTTTCTTTATATTTACCAAGACGTGGAGCGATTATTTTTTCAATTATAATAGTTCCTACTAATGATAAAATTAAAGAGAAAGCGATAATGATAAATAGATTTGATGTTAGACTTATATGAGCGGAAGCATCTATTAGACGAGCTGCTGTTGTAGTATCTGGTATAAGATTAACTTCCATACTACCTACAAAGATAGATACTCCATAACCAAAACTTACTCCTGCAAAAGCAGCAATGATACCTAGATGAGGATTTCTATTATTAAGTAAAAATAACATAGCAGAAATTGGTATTAGTATAACATAACCTACATCATTTATTAATGATGAGATAGTTGCTAAAAATATAACAATAAAGGTTAATATTTTCTTATCTATTTTAATTAATACTCTTTTACATAAGGTATCTAGAAACCCAGTTGATTTTGCAATACTAAGACCAAATAAGGTTAACAATAACATACCAAGGGGTGCAAATGATAAGAAGTTAGTCATAGCATTACTAAATATATATTTCATACCATCAAAGTTTAATAAATTTTCTACTGTTACTAAAGTACTTTCTAACTCATTTGTTGTAGGACTTATGGTGTTATAAGTTCCTTGCATCTGAAATAGAGAAAGTATAGCACTTAATACTAATACAAGGAAAGTAAGAAGTAAGTAGATTGTAATCGGATGGAGATAGAACTTTTTTAATTTTAATTTTCTTCTATTACGCATCTTGACTCTCCTTTTCTATTATCTTTTTTATTTTCTTATTTAATTCTATTCTTGGAATAAATACTAATCTACCACACCCTGTACATTTTAATTTTATATCAGCACCTAGTTTTACTATTTCCCAGTCATTAGTACCACATGGATGTCCTTTTTTTAATACTAGTCTATCTCCTAGTTTATAGTTTTTACTTTCCATTTCGAACCTCCATGTGTGTTTGTGGCATCTTAATACCTGCTTTAGTTAGAGCATCTTGTAAATCTTTTCTCATCTTTCTTTGAATATCAAAGTCTTTTCCTGTTTTCGTCTTAACTGCTAATTTATAAGTTACAGAGTTTTGATCTACCATTTCAACTCCCCAAAGCTCAGTGTTTCCTTTAAGAAATTCATATGTTTTATCAATTGTATCCATAGTTTTTCTAATAATCTTTTCAACTTTATCTAAGTCATTGTCAGAATCTACTTGAATAGTAACTTCTGCTAAAGATGGATTTAAACTATAGTTAGTAACTTCTGTAATCATATGATTTGATATTATTTGAACAGCACCTTTATAATCTTTTATTCTTGTTGTTTTAAGTCCCATTCCTATAACATCTCCACGAAAACCATTAATCATGACATTATCGCCTATTTCAAATTGATCTTCCATAACTATAGAAATACCAGCGATAAAGTCTTTGGCTAAGTCTTGAAAAGCAAGTGTTAGAACGGCTGCTACTATTCCTAATCCTGCTAAAATACTACTAACATCAATACCAAAACTATTTAGTATTACTAAGATTGTTAGAAATAATACAATGTATTTTAAACAGTTATTTATAAGACTTAATGTTGTATTAACACGTTTTTTATTCTTATTATTTAAATTTTTATAATGTAGAGCTTTATTAAGAAAATATGTTAATACTTTATAAAAGATATAAGCAAGACCAATATATATTATAGGTCTTACTACATATATAAATATTTCTGAAGCGAAAAATTCTTGCAAGGGGATTACCTCCTTTATTTATCTAAATGCATAATCTCTAATATTCTTGTTAAGTCATTAGCATTAGTAAAACTTATTTCTAATTTATTATTTTTTATTTTTACTTTAGTACCTAATTTTTCACATAAATCACTCTCTAAATAAGAATATTCATTATCTCTAGATTTAATCTTATGCGGTGTTATTTCTTTTTTACGATGAAATTCTTCTTTTGAATTAGTTAACTCTTCTAATCTTCTAACACTTAAGTTTTCATTTATTACTTTGTCTGCTAGACTTATCGCTTGTTCTTTATCTTCAAGCTTACTTAGGACTCTAGCATGTCCCATACTTATTTCACCCTTCATTACTTCATCTTTTATCTCATTAGGTAGATTTAATAGTCCTAACATATTGGTAATATGACTTCTAGATTTACCTACTTTTTTAGCAAGTTCATCTTGAGTTAAGTTTAATCTTGTCTTTAAGGCATTATAAGCTTCTGCCTCTTCTAAGGCACTTAAATTTTCTCTTTGTAAGTTCTCAAGCAATGCTATTTCCATCATTTCTTCATCTGTAAAATCTTTAATGATGGCAGGTATAGTAGTTAGTCCTGCTAGTCTTGAAGCTTTAACACGACGTTCTCCTGCTATTATTTCATAGCCTTTAATACTTTTTTTAGCAATTATAGGTTGAAATACTCCATGCTCTTTGATAGAAGATGCTAATTCGTTTAGACTTTCTTCATCAAAGTTTTTACGAGGTTGATAAGGGTTACTTCTTAATTCATCTATATTTAGATTTACTATTTGGTCTTTTGGAGTATTATTTATTATCTTTTCTTCAACATCAGAGATATTTAACTGTTCACTGTTGAATAATTCCTCTAGACCTTTTCCTAAAGCACGCCTTTTAGTTTCCATTTCTATCAATCACTTCCTTTGCTAAGTTTAGATATGCTTCTGAGCCTTTACTCTTAGGATCATATACTATTATAGGTTCTCCATGAGAAGGAGCTTCTGTTAATCTAATTAGTCTTGGTATAATAGTATTATATACCTTTTCTTTAAAAAATTTTCTAATATCATCTACTACTTCAAAACCAAGATTAGTTCTTGAGTCTAGCATTGTAAGTAGAACTCCTTCAATATCTAGATTAGGATTTAGTTGTTTTTGAGCAAGTCTTATTGTATTTAGTAATTGCATTATTCCTTCTAGAGCGAAAAATTCACATTGTACTGGAATAATAACAGAGTCACTTGCTGTTAGAGCATTTGTTGTAATTAATCCTAATGATGGAGGACAGTCTATTATTATGAAATCAAAGTTTTCATCTTCTAGTTCTTTTAAATGATATTTTAGTTGTGCTCCTTTTGCAAAACCAGGTTCACTTTGACTTTTTTCAAGCAGTTCAATATCAAGTCCTGCTAAGTTTATTGTTGCTGGTAGAACATATAATTTTTTATATTTAGTTTTTATCATGGCATCTTTGGTACTACATTTATTTGTTAAAACATCATATACACTTAAATCAATATCTCCTTTATTTATACCTACTCCTGTAGTGGTATTACCTTGAGGATCTAAGTCTATTAATAATACTTTTTTACCAAGGAATGCTAATGAGGCAGAAAGGTTAATACTTGTCGTTGTCTTGCCTACTCCACCTTTTTGATTAACTAAAGAAATTACCTTTGCCATTTTATCACTCTCTTCTTTTATTTGTCTTTTTTATTGTATCAAAAATATATTGTTATGAAAAGAAATTTATCTAAAAAAGTAGATTTAACTCTACTTTTCTTCTTTATTCTCTTTTGATATTTTTATTGTGATTTGATAGTTATTAACAAGATCTATTTCTTCACTATCTACTTTAAAGCCAGATTCTTCTATTTTCTTTAGAGTTTCTCTTACTAAATTTATAGATTCATTTAATGTGTATTTAGGTTTATTAATATTTTGTTGTTCTTCACTTGCTTTTACATTATCACTAAAGATAGGATTACTAGCGAATGGATTATTAAATGTGTCTATGCTTGGAATATTTTGTTCTTGATGATTATTTTCTTTAGTATTTACTCCTGCTAGTAAATTATCCATTGATGTACTTGTAGAATCTTTTATATCTTTTGTTTCTCCTCCTAAGTTAAATGGATTGTCATTAATAAATGGAGCATTAGTTGGGGCAGGAGTTTCAAACGTTGATAAATTTGTCTCTTGTTTTGGCTGCTCTTTCTTTGTTTCTTCTTCTATTGGAGTGAAAAATTTAAAATCTTTAGCTGGTTCTTCTTTTTTCTCTTCAACTTCAGGAACTTTAAAAAATTCATTGACAGGATTAGAAGGATTATTTTCTACTGGATTATTAAAGTTTATATCTCTTGCATTATCTTTTATAGCATTAATATCAATAGATTTATTAGCAGTACTTTCTAAGTTTTCATTTATATTTGGAACATCATAATCTATAAATTTTGGTGGAGTTGAATAGTCTATTCCTATACTTTTATTAAAATTATCTTGTATATTAGGAGATGTTTGTTGATTAGGAATATTTAAAGAATTATTATTTGGAATAGATGCACTTACAGGATTTGGATTTAATAAATTATCTATATCACTTTTTGTTAATTCTTCTTTAGGATTTATTTTTTCTTCTAACTCTCTTACTGTTAATTTATTATCTATAACTTCTTTTAATAATTGTTTTTGAGTATCTGCATTGCTTGCATTTAAAAGAGCTCTTGCATGACGTTCTGATATTTGATCATTTAATAAAGCATCTTGAACTTCATCTGTTAATGCTAATAAACGTAGTTTGTTGGCAACGGCACTTTGACTTTTACCCATAGTTTTAGCTAGTTCTTCTTGAGTCATTTGATCTAGTTCAAGAATCTTTTGATAAGTTTTTGCTTCTTCTATTGGATTTAGGTTTTTACGTTGTAAGTTTTCAAGAAGAGCGACTTTACTACTTTCTTTATCATCTAGGTTACGAATGATTGCTGGTATAGTAGTTAGTCCTGCCATTGCTGATGCTTTATAACGACGTTCTCCTGCTATTATTTCGTATTTATTACCAATATTACGTACAATAATTGGTTGTATAACCCCATGTTCTTTAATAGAAACTGCTAATTCTTTTAATGCTTTTTCATCAAATACTTGACGTGGCTGAAATCTATTTGGAATTATATCTTCTAAATGTAAATATACTACTTCATTTTCTTTATTATCCATGTTAATCCCCTCTTTATTCTATTCTTTTTATTTTTTTACTAATCTCATTATATCATTAATTGTACTAGTTTGCTAGGCTTTATTTTTAATTTCTAAAATTGTTCTTACATCTTCTTTATTTGGTAGAGTAAATGTTTCTTTATTATTAACATACCAGTTATGTTTTTTCATGATGTCTTTAGATAGTTCTAACTCTTCTCTTACATTACCTTTCATAGCAAGAAAACTACCATTTTTATTTACTAGGAGCATTGTCCATAATAGTAGTTTAGGTAGAGAAGCGACTGCTCTTGCAGTTACAATATCAAACTTTTTTCCTTCTTTAATTAAATCTTCCGCACGATTATGAAAGGCTTTAATACCAGTTAGATGTAATTTATCTATTAGGTTGTTAAGGTAATTTACTCTTTTTAAAAGAGAATCTACTAAAGTTATTTCTAAGTTAGGATAGAATATTTTTAAGACAAGACCTGGGAAACCTGCTCCTGTTCCAATATCACATAAAGTTTTTGCTTTAGATAAATCATATACTTTAGCAAGGGTTAAACTGTCATAGAAATGTTTTAAATAGACATCATCTTTTTCTGTTATTCTTGTTAGGTTCATAGTTTTATTCACCTCTATTAAAGTATCATATATAATATTTAATTTTTCTAACTCTTCTTCTGTTACTGTTAAGCCTAGTTTTTCTACTTCTTTAACAAATTCATCTATACTCATTATTCTCCTCTTTTCTTTAAATAAACAGATATAATAGCGATATCAGCAGGGTTAACACCACTAATACGACTTGCTTGTCCTAGTGTTAATGGTCTAATCTTTTCTAGTTTTTCTTTCGCTTCACTTGCAATATTAGGAATGTCTTGATAGTTGATATCTTCTGGTATTACTTTATCTTCTAACTCTAACATCTTCTTAGCTTCTTCCATAGATTTTTTAATATATCCTTCATATTTTACATTTATTTCTACTTCTTTTAGAACTTCTTTAGAATAACTTAATTCTTTAAAATTAGTTAAGTCTTCTATAGATAGTTCAGGTCTTTTTAATAAATCATATAATGTAATACTATCTTTTAGGGGAGATGTATTTAATTTTATTAATCTATCGTTTATTTCTTTCTTGGGTGTAATTTTTGTTTCTTTTAAAATGTTAGTTAATTCATCTATATCTTTTTTCTTTTGTAAGAAATTATTATAAATATCATCTTTTATTAGTCCTATTTTATGACCATATTCTCTAAGTCTTAAATCAGCATTATCATCTCTTAGAAGAAGACGATATTCTGCACGTGATGTTAAAAGACGATATGGGTCTTTTACTCCTTTTGTTACTAAATCATCTATTAGAACACCTATATATGATTCATTACGTTTTAATATTAAAGGCTCTTTATGTTCTAGTTTTAAAGATGCATTAATTCCAGCGATTAGGCCTTGTCCTGCTGCTTCTTCATAACCGCTTGTTCCATTTATTTGTCCTGCGGTATAAAGATTTTCAATTAGTTTTGTTTCTAGAGTTGGTTTTATTTGTCTTGAATCAATGGCATCATATTCAATAGCATAAGCATATTTTAGTATCTTAGCATTTTCTAAACCAGATAGACTATGAACCATTTGTTCTTGAACATAGTGAGGCATACTTGTTGAAAAGCCTTGTAAATATAAATCATCATAATAAATACTCTCTGGCTCTAAGAATAATTGATGACGTTCTTTATCACTAAATCTTACTACTTTATCTTCAATAGATGGACAGTATCTTGGTCCTACCCCTTCAACATATCCTCCATACATACTAGATTCATTAAGATGATCTTTAATTATCTTATGAGTTAAATCGTTAGTATAAATTAAATAACAAGGTAGCCTGTATTTATAAGCAAGAGCGGTATCATTATCATAAGAAAAAGTTATATCTTCATTACTTCCTAATTCTTCTTGCATTTTAGAAAAGTCGACACTACTCTTTTCTATACGTGGTGGAGTTCCTGTTTTTAATCTTAAAATATTAAAGCCTAATTTTTTTAAGAAAGGACTTAAGTAATTGCTAGCTTTTTCACCATGAGGACCACCTGCTGTTTTTTGATCACCTACTAATATTGTTCCTTTTAAATAAGTTCCTGTTGTTAAAATAACGGCTTTACTTTCTATTTCTTCTCCATCTTCTAAAATAACTCCATCTACTTTATTATCTTTTATAATAAGTTCTTTTACTAGTCCTTCTTTAATATCTAAGTTATCTTGACTCTTTAGAGTCTTTAACATCTCTTTTTTATAAATAACTTTATCAGCTTGAGCACGTAAGGCACGAACTGCAGGCCCTTTTTTAGTGTTTAACATCTTCATTTGTAAAGAACTCTTATCAGTATTTTTAGCCATTTCTCCACCTAAGGCATCTATTTCTCTTACGACTATTCCTTTAGCAGGGCCACCTATAGAAGGATTACATGGCATATCGGCAATATTATTAGTATTACCAGTTACTAAAAGTGTCTTGTGGTTAAGTCTGGCACTGGCAAGACATGCTTCTATACCTGCATGACCTCCTCCTACAACAATTACTTCATAATTCATCTAACATCACGTCTTTCTATTTTAATTCTAGTACTTTTTCTTTTTGGCTTGCTTTAAAATTTTCT
>DVKQ01000099.1 GCA_018715925.1 Candidatus Onthousia faecipullorum | reverse complement strand
GCAAATTCAAGCCAAATTCTCCTTGAATTTTGCATTTTCCCCGGGCGAATTTTAAATTTTCACCCTAAAAAGTACCCCGAATTTTCAAAATTTACTTTTTTATTATAAATTTTTCACTACCTCCTTTTCCCCATCTTTTATACAAGTCTCCCATCTATATACAATGTATCATGAAAGTATGGATAAATCAAGTAGTTTTTGTAATTTATTACATACAAAAAAATAATGATTAATACTATTTAACCATTATTTTACACATAATCATTAATTAAAATAATTCTTCATTATTAGTTAATTTAACACTAACTAACTTAGAAACTCCAGACTCTTGCATTGTTATACCATATAAAGTATCTGCATATTCCATAGTCTTTTTCTTATGAGTAATTATTAAAAACTGAGTTTTATTCTTATAATTTGCTAAATATTTACCAAACTCCATAACATTAGCTTCATCTAGTGCTGCTTCTACTTCATCAAATATACAGAAAGGTACTGTTCTAACATTAATAATTGCAAATAAAAGACTGATAGCTGTTAGAGTCTTTTCACCACCTGATAACAAACTAATAGTAGTTAACTTCTTACCTGGAGGACATGCAACTATCTCTATTCCTGTTGTTAAGATATCATCACTTGTTAGTTTTAAATCTGCTTCTCCACCATGAAATAAAGCTCTAAAGACTTCTTTAAACTCATTTTTAATAGATTCAAATGTCTTTAAGAACTCTTCTTTCATAACACTATCCATCTCATTCATAATCTCCATAAGAGTTGCAGTAGCTTTAGTTAAATCTTCTTTTTGATGTAATAAAAACATATATCTAGTATTAACTCTTTCATATTCATCTATAGCTGCTAAATTAACCATACCAAGACTTTTAATCCTAGCTTTATAATTACTTACTTTACTTCTAGCTTCCTTCTCTTCTAAGTCTAATTCATAATCTTTTCTTGCTTTTTCATAAGTAATAGA
The DNA here is from genome assembly GCA_018715925.1 of Candidatus Onthousia faecipullorum. Lineage (GTDB taxonomy): Bacteria > Bacillota_I > Bacilli_A > RF39 > UBA660 > Onthousia > Onthousia faecipullorum. The sequence goes on along the minus strand of DVKQ01000099.1, from coordinate 20,210 downwards.
ATACTCACTACTTAAAATATTAAGTAAATTATCTAACTTTATATCTATTTCTTTAAGTTTTAACTCTAAACTATTTCTTTTTTCTTCCATTTTTCTAATTAAATTACTCTTATACTTACTTTTCTCTTCATCTTCTTCTATCTCTTCTTTTAGTAGTTTAATATCTTTTTTAAGTGTACTTATCTTAAGTTCTAACTTTTCTTTAAAACTACCTAAGTCATAGAATCTATTAATTAACTCTTCTTCTTTAGTATCTAGAGAGTTATCATTACTTGATAGATTATCTATATTATCATTAATAGTATTAAGTGTATCTTTACTATTAAGTAGACTATGATTTTTATTAGTAACATCATCTATTAATAGTTTTAAATTTCTTTCTTTTAGATATATCCTATCTTCTAGTTTTCTTATATCATCTTTAGTATCATTAATATCTAAGATAATCTTCTTATTAGATTCTTCTAATGAATTAATTATATTAATATAGTTAGTAATCTCTTGATTAATCATAACAGCACTTCTACCTTTATAGTTAGCTCCTCCTGTTAGAGATCCTCCTACATTAATAACATCACCTGCTAGAGTAATTATTTTATAACGTCTATCTATCTTTTTACTTATTCTTATAGCAGTATCTAAGTCTTCTGCAACTAAAACAAGTCCTAACTGATTATAAATAATATTTTTATATTCATTATCTGTAGTAACTAAGTCTGCTAAAACACCAATATATCCATCTAATGTTTCTAAAAGCCTCTTAGTATTATCATCTATATATCTTTTCTTAATAACATTAATAGGAAAGAAAGTAGCACGGCCTAAATTATTATTTTTTAAATATCTAATTGCTTCTTTAGCACTATCTTCGTCTTTAACTATAACAAAGTTTTTACTACTAGAAATAGCCACATCTAAACATCTTACATATTCATCTTTAGTCTTAATAACATTACCTATAATATCATAAATTCCTTGTAGTTTATCTTCATCTAATATCTTCTTAATAGCATTAGGTAAATTATTACCACGTTCTGCTTCTAATCTTAATAGTTCTACTTTATGTTTATTAGTTAAGATATCTCTATCTTGCTTACTCTGTGTTTGTTCATAATTCTTTAAAGTAAGTTTTAATCCTTTAAGGTTATTCTTACTAGAATTAATATCTTCGTTTATATTAGTAATATCATTATTTATAATATTTATTTCATCTTCTAAGATACTAATATCTTTATTAATCTTGCCTTTCTCCTCTATTAGAGTTCTTAACTCTTCTTCACTTTTACTTAAGTCTTTGTTCTTTCTTTGTTCTTTTAAGATATTAAGTTGTACATTTATCTTACCTATCTCTTCTGTTTTATTAAGTAATTCTTTCTGAGTAAATTCTAAATCTTTCTCTAAATTAAGTAAATCTGTTTTCTTCTTTAAGGAAATACCACTATCTTTATTAGTAGTACTCTCTAAATCTAATATTTCTTTATCAATACTTTCTTTTTCTTTTTTTAGTATTTCTAGATTAGTAGATAGATTATAAATGTCATAGGAGGTTAAAGCTATTTCAAGATGTTCTAACTCTTCTTTAAGAGTCTTATATTCTCTTGCTTTTTCACTTTGTTCTTTTAAAGGTTCTACTTGTACTTCTAACTCATTTATTATATCTTCTACTCTATCTAAAGCGTTGCCTGTTTTATCTAGTTTTCTTAAAGCTTCTTCTTTACGTTTTTTATATTTCAAAATACCTGCTGCTTCTTCAAAAACAACTCTTCTATCATCATTACTTTCACTAATTATTTTAGAGACTTCCCCTTGAGAAATAATATTAAATGACTCTTTTCCAACTCCACTATCTAAGAAGAGATTAACGATATCTTTTAGTCTTGCTTTATTATTATTAATAAAGTATTCATTCTCTCCACTACGATAAACTCTTCTTTTGATACTAACCTCACTATAATCTACATTTAGATAATGGTCACTATTATCAAAGACAAGTTCAACACTAGCGACATTTTTAGATTTACGAGACTCACTTCCTGCGAATATTACATCACTCATTCCCCCGTCGCCACGTAAATTTTTAACTGATTGTTCTCCTAATACCCAACGAACAGCATCGACAATATTACTCTTGCCACTTCCATTAGGTCCAACAATACAAGTAACTTCATCATCTAATTTTATTTCCATTTTATCAGCGAAAGATTTAAAACCATTTGTTACAATTTCTTTCAAGTACATTTAAAACACCACTCTTTACTCTTAACATTTTATCAAATAATAGTGTTTTAGACAAGAACTAGAATTTTTGTTACTATCACATACATACTTTTCAAAATACTTCATATACTAAATTTAACATATAATATATTTTATAATATTATTTAGTGAGTGAATGAGTAGATCGCTGAGTTTCTAAAGGATGTGTTTAATACATACCAGCAAGCTTAAGCAGTGGTTGTTCCTTTAGTCAGGTGAAAGCTCACTTTTTTCTTTGTTTAAATATTTGATAAGAACATATAATTCAGTTGCTTTACTATTACTAGGTACTAATTTTAAGCCATAGCTTAATAAATTATTATTCTTTATATATAATTTATCTTTTATTTTATCTACAACTTTAGAAACTTCTAAATCTTTAGTTTTTTCTACAATGATAGCAGTTAATATGAAGTATTTAGGACCTTTATTTATTTCTTCATCACCAAATTCATCAATATAAATATTATATTCTTTCATACTGTAGCCTCATTTTTATAACATTATTAATGTATTATCAAATATAATTGTAATAGACAATATACTTATTATTAAGTGACACTTTATTTGCTTTTTATCATACTATGTGATAAAATATAACAAATTTGAAGGGGGATTATTATGTATTATATAGTGGATGGAGAAAAAATATATATAGATGAAAAGAAAAGGCCTATAGGAAAAGGTACTGAAGGTATCTGTTATAGAAAAGGTAATCAAGTTTATAAGATGTATTATAAAAGTTCTATTTATGAATTTGGTCGCAATAAAAGTCTTAATCATCAATATTTAGTAGGAATACCTACTAAACAAATAATACTACCTAATGCTCTTATTTATCATGAAGATTATTCTTATGCTGGATATATAACTGATATTGTAAATGGAGAAAAAGATGTTACTAAGAAACAAGGTATTAGTCTACTTCCTAGTGATAAATTTATTAATAATCTTAAAGTATTAGAAAGTGATATGAAGCTTCTTGCTTTTAATTATATATTAGTTGCCGATGTACAAACAGTTAATTTTTTTTTTGATAGAGATAAAGAACTAATGCAAATAATAGATCCAGGTAGGTATAATGTAGAAAGATTTTGCCATGATGAGGTAGAACAAGAAGAAAGCATAATTAAAACTAGATGTAATAGATTAAACCAAATACAATTAGAAGATTTAATTACAAATTTAATTTATAATGATTTAGTTAAATATAAACCTTTAAATAGTAAAGCTAAACTTCAAAAATTAAGAGATTACATAAAAAAAGATAAAGATTCTCTTAGTTATAGTGAATACTTTGAAGAATCTTTATCTAATTATGAAAATGCTAATACATATTTTAAATCTTTAGGGAAATATATTAAGTAACTATAATAAAGGTTTTAAATCTTTAAGGACCTCTGATGCATTAAGTATAGGCCTTTTTTGTTGAAAGAACCCTTCGGGAAACTTTGTTATGCTTTTCTTTGCCATATAACATTTCCTCCACATATAAATTTTACTACTTATATCTATTTACCATCTTTATCTAGACTTTTTGTAAACTATCATTCTGCATCTCTTGATACATTATTACTTTTATTTTATCTACATCAGTGAAGAATAAATCAATCCCCTGTTCCTTTAAAGACATCAATTCATTAAAGTTATACTTTATTTCTTTTTGAATACCTTTTGGCACTTTATAGATTTTACCATTAACAGTATGCGGATGAGTCAGATACTTTTGTAAAGTTGGAAAAGCATTTTGTATTAAAATTGCATTATCTTTATTTGCAATTTTTCTTATCAAGATAGTATTACATCTACCATACTTTTCTTTTTTATTAGCAACTATTTTTTTATATTTATCTACTTTACTACTTAACGGTATAAACCACAAAAAATCTTTATCTTTTACTAAAAAATATGATGGTCTACTATGAAGTCCAAAATGATTTATTGGCAAATTAGGATCATCAACAAGTTCAAAAAAATCTTTTGAAATATGGTACAAATATCCTTCTTTAATTTCCATTATATTTCCCCCTTACTATAATAAAAAGAGCTTTGTTTATATAAAACATCGCCCTTTAATTTACCGGTAGAATAATTTATTACTCGCAACCATCTACAAGCGAGAACATCTGCGATGTAGAATAATTTATTACTCGCAACCATCTACAAGCGAGAACATTTTCATAAGAATCCATATTATATGAAGTTTCCCTCATCTAATACAACTAGATTATATCATAAGCAGTACTAATATGTAAAGCTATTTTTGTAACATTTTCATTGCCGTTTTTTGTTTCCTTTTAACTTTATTATATTCATCTTTTAAATTTGCTAAGAGTCCTAATCTATCTCCCACTATATTATCTACAAATTCTAAACCATAAGAAGAAAAGTATAGCATCACTTTACCAAATAAAGACATTGTCCCAGCTGTGTGTCCTTGCAATTTTATAAGTTCTTTTAACTTATCAAAATCTTTATTCTTAGCAAGAAACTCCATAACTTCACCACATGCTTCATAAGAATATAACTCATAGGATATATCTTTATTAGAAACTTCCACTGCCATACCTACTAATTTTCTTATTTGCTCGTTTCACTCAGTTTTGTTTCTCCTCTAAACAAAACTGAGCATATTTTTCCATCTGCTTAAAATATCTATTCTCAACACTGCTAGTTATCTTACCACTTTCAGTTATAATAAATAACTTAGCAAGTCTCATATCATTAATCACTTCCATAGCAGTTACTTTTTTATCATTCATCTTATTTATCCCTTAATTCTACATCTAATATAGTTGTTACTTTCTTAATAATATTATCAAATACACTCATAACTTCTTCATCAGTTAAAGTCCTATTACTATCCATAAATGTTAGGTTATAGGCAATAGATTTCTTATCATTATCAAGCTTTTCATAAACATCAAATATCTTTATGTCGCTAAGTAATCTTCCTCCGGCTTTCTTAATAACTGTCTCTACCTCACTTGATGACATTTCTTTAGGAACAATAAATGCTACATCTTTAATGATCGTTGGATATCTTGATGCTTCTTTATATTTTAATGGTTTAACTTTAGTCATTAAAGCATTTAAAGATAATTCACAAACATATACTTCATCGCTACATTTTTTAGGATGTACTCTACCCATAATACCAATTCTCTTACGGTCAAGTAATATATCTGCAGAAATTCCTGGATGTAAATCTAAAACATTACTTTTAACAAAGCTATAACGGTTTTTAAAGCCTAGATAATCAAGAATACTTTCTGCTATTCCTTTCATTAAATAGAAGTCTACTTTAATAGAGCCTTTCCAAGGATTAGTAAGATAGTTACCTTTCATAAGAAATGCTATTTTAGACTCTTCATTATAAGATTTATCATAAGTTTTAGCTATCTCATAGATATTTATATCTTCTACCTTACGAGCTTTATTATAGTTATAAGTATTTAATAAAGATGGTATTAAACTTGTTCTAATAACACTTTTATCGATACTCATAGGATTAGGTAAAGTAATTTTTTCTTTTCCTTCATAATCAAAGCTATTAGCCATAGCTGGTGATACTAAAGTATAAGTTTTAACCTCGTTAAGTCCTAAACTTCTAAGTCTTTTAGATATAGCTTTACGATATTTAACATCACCTACATAATCTCCCCTTTTTACTTCTATTTTAGGAAGAGTTCCTTTGATATTTTGATAACCATAAAGTCTACCTATTTCTTCTGCTATATCATTAACATTAGATTCAATATCTAGTCTTCTACTAGGAATAGTAACACTAAATTTACCATCAGTAATTGTATATGGAAAGTCTAATCTTTCAAGTTCATGCTTCATAATATCTTCATCTATTTTAATTCCTAGCATTTTATCTACATCTATTGGATAGAACTCTACTACTTTAGGAGTCTTATCTATTTCATCGTGTTTAACTGTACCAGATAGTACAGTAGCATTAGCATATTTCTCTAATAGATGGCAGGCTCTATTAATTGCCATATTAGTATATTCATAACTAAGTCCTTTACCATATCTTATACTGGCTTCACTTCTAAGATCTAAGTGAGATGCTGTATACCTAATACTAACAGAATCAAAGATAGCCGCTTCTATCAAAATATTTTTAGTAGTAGGTTCAACTTCAGTATTAGCACCTCCCATAACTCCAGCGATACAAACAGGCTTTTTACCATCTGTAATAACGATATCACTACTTCTAAGAGTTCGCATCTTTTCATCTAAAGTAGTAATTACTTCATTATCTTTAGCATCTCTAACTAATATTTTATCACCTAGAGAATCTTTATCAAAGAAATGAAGAGGTTGTCCAAACTCTAACATAACGTAATTAGAAATATCTACGACGTTATTAATAGGTCTCATACCAACAGACAATAATCTTCTTTTAATAAAATCAGGAGACTCTTTAATCTCAACATTAGTAACCATTTTTGCTAAATAATAAGGACATTTAGAAGTTTCTACTTCTAGTTTAAAATGATTATTAATATTATCTTTATCTTCTTTATATGATAAATCTGGTAGTGTTACTTTACGGTTTAAGATAGCAGATATTTCATAAGCAAAGCCGATATGATAGTAGCAGTCATTATTACGATGTTTATGAATATCCAACTCATATAGAGTATCTTCAAGTCCTAAATATACAAGGGGATCTTTTCCAACAGGAGCATTGTCTTCTAACTCTTCAATACCTTTAGCATATGTCTCATCGTTTTTCTCTTCAAGGCCAAGTTCATATAAGGCACATATCATACCATTAGACTCTACTCCTCTAATCTTACTTGACTTAATCTCAAAATCACCTGGTAAGACAGCACCAGGTAATGCTACTATTACTTTAAGTCCTTCACGGACATTAGGTGCCCCACATACTATTTGTTGTAATTCATCTTTACCTACATCTACCATACATAAATGTAAATGATCACTATTAGGATGATCTATGCAAGACTTAACTTCTCCAATAACTAGATTATCTATTTTATTAGTAATAACTTTCTCAACATTAATACCTGCTTCTGTTATTTTAACAGCAAGTTTCTCTAAATCTTGATCAGATATATCTATATAATCTTTTACCCACTCTAAATTAATCATTACTACTAATCTCCTCTCTATCAAAATTATTAACTTCTCTTAAATCTGTATTATAGAAAACTCTAATATCATTAATACCATACTTAAGCATTGCAACACGCTCAGCTCCAAAACCAAAGGCAAAGCCACTCCAAACACTAGGATCAAAACCTCCCATTCTAAGAACATCTGGATGAACCATACCTGCTCCTACAATTGTAATCCAACCTGTATGTTTACAAATATTACAACCTTTTCCTTTACAGTTAAAACAACTAATATCTGCTTCTACAGATGGTTCTGTAAATGGATAATAACTTGGTCTTAATCTAACTTCAACATCATTACCAAATAATTTCTTAAAGACAACTTCAAAAGTACCTTTTAAATCTGATAAAGAAATATCTTTATCTACAAGTAATCCTTCTATTTGCATAAATTGATGAGAGTGAGTTGCATCATCATCATCTCTTCTATAAGTCTTACCAGGACATATTACTCTCACTTGCTTCTTACCTTCAGCTTTTAACATTGTTCTAACTTGAACAGGTGATGTTTGACTTCTAAGCAATATCTCTTCTCCTTCAAGATAAAACGTATCTTGAGCATCTCTTGCTGGATGTCCTTTAGGGATATTTAACATTTCAAAGTTATATTTATCTTCCTCAACTTCAGGTCCATCAACTACATCATAACCCATAGACATAAAGATACCTTCTACTTCTTCTATTAACTTTTCTAGAATATTAGGGGAACCTATATTAGGCTTTGTAGAAGGTAGGCTTATATCAATAGATTCGCTCTCTAGTTTTTTGTTTAATTCATCAGTCTCAAACTTATCTTTTAAAGCATTATACTTTTCATTAAAATATGTCCTTAGTGAATTAACTTCCATACCAAATTCTTTTTTCTTATCATTAGGAACATCTTTAATCTTACTATTAAGTTCTGTAATAATACCTTTCTTACTTAAATATTTAATATGTAATTCGTTTAACTCTTTTAAGTCTTTTATACTTTCTAGTTCTTTCTCTAAGTCTTTTTTAATATCTTCTATATTCATATTAATACATCTCCTTTATCTTAACTAATCTTTTTATATGAGGAACATTTACATCTTTTTTAGGACTATAATATATCGTTTCAAGTCCTGCATTTCTTGCTCCTAATATATCTTTATCATAATTATCTCCTACCATAACACATTCACTAGGTTTATAAGGCCAACATGCAGATAGGAATCCTTCTATGCTAGGTTTCATATAATAGTCCGCTCCTATTATTTCTTCAAAGTATGAATCTAATCCTACTTTTTTTAGCCTTCCTACTTGAGTTTTAGTAAAGGCATTTGAATATATTACATTCTCTATTCCTAATTCATTCAAATAATCAAGAACTTCTATCGCTCCAGGATGTATTACTTCATTAACATTTATCATGTAATTAGACCATTCATCTATTAACTCTGAACTTATATGAACACCTGTATTTACACTAAGAAAATTGCTTAACATTTTTCTATCATATTTAGGGTATTTTCTTTCATAAGCCCCTAGCAAATTAAGCCACTTACTAATAAATTTTGTATAATCTTCTTCACTTAAATTTTCTTTAAACAGTTTCTCTTCTATAGAAAAATCTCCATCTAAAATAGTACCATCTAAATCCCATATAAATCTCTTAACCATAACTCCTCCTTAAAATAAAAAATAACTATAATTTAAGGGAGTCTACAAAAAGTATACTCTGTACCACCTTAATTTATAGTTATTATAACTAACTCATTAATCTTAACGCGATAAACGCCTATAATTTTGTTATAGGAACTCCTAAGACGAATTCATAAACTTTTCTTATCTATTTTCACCTACCATAGACTCTCTTTAAAGAAATCATTTACTACTACTTCTTAATCAATGTCATTTCATGAACTACTATATCATATTTAAAAGGGAATTGTAAATAGAAATTTAATCTAGTTTAACCGTTTTGCAATTATAATTATTATGACTAGTAAAGATTAACTCTCCTTTACTATCTGTAAGTAAATTTATAATCTCTTTAATTATTCTATTATCTAGATTACTATCTAAATCATCTATTATTAAGACTTTTTCTTCTTTAAGAGTCTTTAATATAAAAGGTATAATTGCAAAGACTAACCTATTACTAGAAGATTCATCTCCATAGTCTATTATGTAGTTTTTACTATCTATATTATGTTTAAATTTAATAGTATAACCAGTGCCTTTTTCTAACGTAATACTTTTAACATTATAATCTATAATATTAACATTAATATTTTTATAAAAATTTAAGACATAAGGTTTTAATTTATTATTAGTATCCTTACTATATAGATTAAATGATGGTTCAATTAAAGTTCTTATATCTAAACATATACCTATAGTAGATGTTAAAAAAGTATAGACTTCATTTAAACTATCTTTAGCACAACTTAAAAAGAGTCTGTTATCTGAGGCTATATTAGATATATTCTTTAATTTTTTATCTTTAAATGTATAACTTTTACCTACTCTTTCAAAGATAATGTTCTCTTCTTCTAAATCATAATAGTATAGATATTCTCTACTTACTTGTTTTTTATTAAGAATAAAGCCATAAATGTATTTAGTATTATTTTTAAGAAAAGCTATCTTAAAACTACTAGGTTTATCATTATAAATATATGTATTTAAGTAATTATCACTGCCTCTAATCATCAAACTAACATAGTTTAATATTTTTAATAAATTAGTTTTTCCACTATTATTAGATCCATTTATATTAACAATATTACTATTCATATCAAAAGTAATTTTATCTTTAAATGAGAAAAGATTCTCTACTTCTATTTCTAAAATCATACATCCTCCTATATTAAAAGTAGTGCTTAGCACTACTATACAGTCATTAATTCTTTTTCTTTGTCTTTATAGATATTATCTATATCTTTATTATAGTCATTAACAAGATCTTGAACATCCTTCATCATACCTTTTTCTTCGTCTTCTGGAAGTTCCATTTTCTCTATCTTCTCATTAGCTTCATGTCTAATATTTCTAATAGATACCTTAGCTTCTTCTGCCATAGCTTTAACTTGTTTAGTAAGTTCACGTCTTCTCTCTTCTGTTAAAGCTGGTATAACTATTCTAATAGTCTCTCCATCATTAGAAGGATTAAAGCCTAAATTAGCAGCGATTATAGCTTTCTCTATATTACCTAAACATCCTCTATCAAAAGGTTTAATAAGTAATTGTGTCGCTTCTGGTACAGATATAGTGGCAAGGCTCTTTAAAGGAGTCATAGAACCATAATAATCAACCATAACACCATCTAAACTAGATGGATTAGCACGTCCTGCTCTAACTGTAGTAAAACGTTTTTCTAAGGCAGTTAATGTCCCTTTCATTTTAGTTTCTATTTCTTTAATAAATTCACTATTCATATCTTTCTCTCCTCAACTAAATTCTACTATAAAGAAGAAAAAATATCAATAATTTGATAATAATTTACAACAATTATGTGATAAATAGTTATCTTTATCTTATACCAAATTCATAATTATTTATCACTAGCATATTATTTATTAGGTGAATTATATGGATTATTTAAAAAAAATAGGTAAAGTTTCATTATTTACTTTTATTAGTATTATAATACTAGGATTATTATTAAATACTTTATATTATTTTGATATTATAAGTAATAATGTTTATAATATCGCTAAAATGATTATTGTCTTAGTAATTTTATTTATTAATGCTCTATTACTTGGCAAAAGTTCCGATAAGTACGGATTAGTAGAAGGATTAAAATTAGGAGGAATATTCTTACTTATTATGGTTATTTTAAAGATTACTCTTAATAGTTCTTTTGATATAAGAACATTAATTTATAGCATAATAGTACTTTTAACTACTAGTGTAGGAGCGATTATTGGTATAAACAAAAAGGATGCAAAATAAAAAGATATTAGTTATTTATAATATCTTCTAAGTACTTTATTTCTTTTTTAGTAACTTTAATCTTATTTCTAAAAGATTTAGGTAGAGCTTTTAATAAAGCTTTTTTATTTTCTAAAAGATTCTTATAGTATTCTATAGTAAGAGTATCTTTCTTTTTACTTAATACTGGTCCTAAAAAAAGTTTTTTATAGGAATAGTATTTCCTTCCCCTTTTAAAGACAAATATTTGATAGATGATATTTTTCTCTTTAACTAAGACTTCATTATCAATATGATATCCTAGTTTTAATAGTTTTCTTTTAACCGCATCACTATAGTTATTAGGTGATAATATTAAGGTAGTAATATTCTTTAAATATCTTTTATTATCATCTAATATTTTATTAATATTAAGTCCTCCCATACCTGATATAGTAATAGTATCTATACCTTCTTTATAGGAATCTAATCCTTCCGCTTCTATTAATTCTACTTTATCAGATACTTTATAAAAGTTAACATTTTCTCTTGCTTTCTTTAAAGGACCACTTTTATTATCACTAGCGACTGTTTTACTAAGACCTTTCTCTTTAACTAAATATATGGACAAAAGAGCATGATCACATCCAATATCTAAGGGATATGAAGAAAGGGGAACTAAATCCCCTATTGTTTTTAATCTTGTATTTATTTTCATTTAATCTGTTAAGAAGTCCTTTAATTTTCTTGATCTAGATGGATGTCTTAATTTTCTTAAAGCTTTCGCTTCTATTTGTCTAATACGCTCTCTTGTAACTCCAAATATTTGTCCTACTTCTTCAAGGGTTCTACACTGCCCATCATCAAGACCAAATCTAAGTCTTAAGACTTTCTCTTCTCTATCTGTTAATGTTAATAAAACACTTGCTAGTTCTTCTTTTAACATTTCTTCTGTAGTATATTCTTCAGGTCCTATCATTCTATCATCTTTAATAAAGTCTCCTAAATGAGAATCATCTTCTTCTCCAATAGGGGTTTCAAGAGCAACTGGATCTTGACTTATTTTATATACCTCACGTACTTTCTCAACTGGCATTTCAAGTTTTTCTGCAATCTCATCATCAGTTGGCTCTCTATTTAATTCCTGTGTAAGTTGTCTTTGGATTCTTGCTAGTTTATTGATTGTTTCTACCATATGAACAGGCACTCTAATAGTTCTAGCTTGATCTGCTATCGCTCTTGTTATCGCTTGTCTTATCCACCATGTTGCATATGTAGAGAATTTATATCCTTTAGTAGGATCAAACTTCTCAACCGCTTTCATTAGACCAATATTTCCTTCTTGGATTAAATCAAGGAATAACATACCTCTACCTACATAACGTTTAGCGATAGAAACAACTAAACGAAGGTTAGATTCTGCTAATATTCTTTTCGCTTCTTCATCACCTTCAACAGCACGTTCTGCATATTCAAACTCTTCATCACTATTTAATAGAGGTATTCTACCTATTTCTTTTAGATACATCCTAACAGGATCATTTATTTTAATGTCTTTAGACATTGTTAAGTCTTCTGTTTTAGTATGTTCAGTAATCTCTTCTCCACTAGCATCATCGCTACCATCTTCTGTTACGATATCAATACCTTCTGCTACTAAACTATTATATAAATCATCAAGACTATCACTATCTACTTCAAGCCCTTTAAGTTCATTAGCAAGTTGTTCATATGTAATATATCCTTGTTCTTTACCTAATTTAATAAGCCTTTCTTTTCTTTGTTCCATTGTTTTAATTTCTTCTACCATTTTAACTCTCCCCTATTCTTAGTTTTCTAATCTCTTCTGCGTATTTTACTTGCATTAATGGATCTATTTCATTTCTAATTTTTTCTTCTAAGTTACTAATTGTCTTTTTATAGTTATATTCTCTTATTACTTTAAAGTAATCATTAAGTTCTTCATTAGTAAGAGTAGTCTTTAAATCCATTTCTAATACTTCATTTAAGAGATTAAGTAACTCCCCTTTAGGTGCTAAGTAAGTATAAAAGTCTGCTTCGTTAATAAAACCATACTTATGATAAAAATAAACAATTTCACTTTCTAATGCTCTTAAAGCTTCGGTAGGTAACACAAGGTGTTCACTTTCTACCTTATCAATTATATCTTGTTTATTTAACATGTAATATATAATATTGAGGCTTGCTTTTTGATACTTATCTTTCTTCTTAGGTTGTGTAGTTTTTGGAGTGGTTATAACTTCTTTTTTTATCTCTTTGTTATTAACTAACTCCATAAAACTTTTTTCTAGGGTATTATACCCTATTTCAAACTTTTTTGCAAGGTCTTTTAGTATAATTTCTGTTCTAATAGTATCATTTATTTTAGATGCTTCTTCCAAGACTTCATGAATATAGTTAGCTTTCTCTTCACTACTTGCAAAATTACGATTACGTGATAAGTTCTTAATCTTAAAGTCACTATAATAAATAGCATTATTTATTAAGGAAAGGAAGGCATCTTTGCCATTTTTTAAGATATAAGTATCAGGATCATCTTCTCCTGGTAAAGAGATTACTTTAACTTCTATTCCTTCTCTTTTAAACAGTTCACCTGATGCGATAGTCGCTTTTACTCCAGCTTCATCACCATCGAAACAAAGAATAATGTTATTTGATAGTCTCTTTATTTCTTTAATATGGTCACGTGTTAAGGCTGTACCCATAGTAGCGACAGTATTTTTAATACCAACAGTACTGGCACGAATAATATCCATAAAGCCTTCCATGATGATAACGGACTTTTTAACACGAGCTTCTTCTCTTGCAATGTGATAATGATACAAAAGTTTACCTTTTTTAAAGAGTTCTGTCTCTTTAGTATTAAGATATTTATTTTGTTTACCACCTGTTATAATACGACCACTAAAACCTATTACTTTACCATTTAAATCATGTAAAGGAAACATAAGTCTTGAATTATAGATATCATGATCTTCATTACTAAGACCTATTTTATTAAGTAAATCTATAGAGTGTCCTTTAGCGGTAAGTAGTTTAGTAAGATCATCACGCATATTTAGGGAGTAACCTATTTCAAACTCTTTAACAGTATTATCATCAATACTTCTATTTTTTAAATATTCTCTTGCCCCTTCTCCTTCTTTAGTAAGTAAATTATTTTGATAATATTTGTTAGCGATGTTATATATCTTATACCACTCATCATATTTAGTAGATGCTTTTTTCACTTTAAAACCAGTTAAAGTAATTCCTACCCTACTTGCTAACTCACTCAAGACTTCATTAAATTCTTTATGTTCATAGTTCATTAAAAAGGTAAAAACGTTCCCTGTCGCATGACAAGAGAAGCAAGTATAGATTTGTTTTTCACGAGATACACTCATTGAGGGATTAGTATCATCATGAAAAGGACAGACACCAAAATAGTTTTTACCACGTTTTTCAAGAGGAATCTTCTCACCAATTACATCAACAATATCATTACGTCTTCTAACTTCATTAATAATATCTTGATTATTCATGATTATCCCTCCAATCTATCACTTATTTTAACACAATGATAAAGAAAATTCTATCAATTGATAGAACTTTCCAAAACATTTTCATCCGGAATAATTTATTACTCGCTAGCCATCCGGGAGCGAGAAACATTGTCGACTGGGATTACTTATTACTCGCCAACCACCCAGAAGCGAGAAACATTTTCATATGTGCATTACTTTAGTATCATATGAAATTTATTTTCATCTAATACATTTATATTGTATCATAATAGTTTATTTATATAAATATTTTTTTTAAATAAACTTAAATTATTTTAACTAATAGTTTCACTATTAAGTTCTTTTAACATTTGTTCTTTAATCTTATCTATGTCGGCAAAGAATAAATTTATGCCTTTATCTTTTAATTTCAATAGATTCTTAAAATTCTTTACAATTATTTTCTCTAAAGTTTCTGGAACTTTTGCAGGTTTTCCATCTACTGTATGGACATGATCTATGTATTTTTCTAATGTAGGGAAAGCATTTTGTAATAAAATAACACTTTCTTTGTCAAAGACTTTATCAATTAAAATCGTATTACAAAAGTCATATTTATTTATTTTTTTATCTACTATTCTTTTATATTTAGATACCCTATTAGAAAGAGGAATAAACCATAATATATCTTTATCTTTAATAGTAAAATAAGTTGGTCTTTTCTTTCCTCGTTCATGATTAGTCATTAAGTTTTCATCATCAACAATATCAAAAAATTCATCTTTAATATGATATAAATAGCCAGTTTTTATTTTCATGGTTATACACCCCCAAAAACATATAAATTGTAACTTAAGTGTACTATTCAGAAGATATGTTTGTCAATACATAAATTCGTTATTAAGTCAAAAAGAAAATTCTATCATTTGATAGAACTTTCTAATTATTTTCAACTGGGATTACTTATTACTCGCTAGCCACCCAGAAGCGAGAAACATTGTCGACTGGGATTATTTATTACTCGCCAGCCACCCAGAAGCGAGAAACATTTTCATATACGTAAGTTATATAACTTACTTTTATATTATATGAAATCTCTTTCATTTAATATATCTTTATTGTATCACAACAAACTCTCTTAGTAAATACATTTTGACTTCAAATTATTACGTGGTATAATAGGTGCTATTAGAAATGAGGGATTATGTATGTTAGAACTTATTAAAGAAAGAAAAGTATTAAAGGATAATAGTACTTTCTTTAAATTATTAAAGGTTGCTCTTGAAAGAGATTTAACGGAAAAAGAAAAGAACAAATTCTTAGAATCTTCTTATAGAAATATAGGATATTTAGAAGAAGAGTTTAAGTGTGCTAATGAAAGTCATGCTGGTAATTATAATGATGGTATTATTACTCGTAATGGAATAGTTTTAGTTAGTCAGTTAAGAGATGGTTTAAATATAACTAAAGATAATTTTATTAAAGAGAATATAGAGCAGTTTAGTGCCCATTATCAATGTGTTAAAGAGTATGAAGAAGCTTTTGTAACTTATAGAGATAATAGATTTACAGAAAGCTATTTTAGAACAATAGAAGCATATAATGAAGCGATAGACTATAGTGATGGTTATACTATGAAAAAGACTTTAACTAAGTGTTAAGGCCTTTTAAAATTCACTCATACTATTAAGATTAGCAAGTTCTATTAGATAACTATTATTAATACTATCACTTGTTTCAAAGATATAGGTATAACTAGTTAGTTCATCTTTATATGGTTCTATTAACTCATTAATATCATTTGTTTCATAAAGATTATCTTCATCATATAAATCTACTACTAAGTTTTTATTATTTACTAAGTCAGTATAACTACCATAATATGCTGATGTATTTTGATAGGCAAATGCTTTCTTTAAAGTAATAGAATAAATTAATTTATCTCCATCTACTGTCCGTTTTCCTTCTACATAATAGTTTTCTATTAATAAAGAAGTAAAAGCACTATGAGCATGATATTCATTATCCGCTTTATACATATTAGTATAACTATCATATATTAAATAATCTCCATCATCTAGAAAACAAGTAGAATTAACAGGATTAAATGATGTATTAGGACCAAAATATTTCTTTAAAGTATCTCTTACTTTATCTAAACTTACCCCTGTATTAAAATCTAAGCCAAGTTTATTTTTTTCTGTTATTGGTAATCTATCTATAAAGTTAATCTTTTCTTTATCAGTTAAACGATTTATATCTTTAGTACCATCAAAAGTAATTATATAGTTATCATAGATATTAACAAGGCTCATTAAAGAGGTAATTTCTTCACTTGTAAGAGTATTACTATCTTCATTAAAGGTGCCTTTACTTTCATCTTTTAAATTAATATTAACTATAAATATTAGAGATGCTACTATTAATAGAGTTATTAAAGCGATGAATAACATACCTACCCTTCTTACATTTTCCATAGACTTTTTCCCTTCTTACTTAGAGTATATAGGAAGAAAAAGAATTATTCTATAAAAAATGAAAAAAAGACATGTAAATTTACACGTCTTATGGATTTAATCTATTAGGTCCTCTAAATATTAACATAGACTCTTTAACACTAGGTAATCCTAATACTAACATAGTAAGTCTATCTACACCTAGTCCAAAACCACCATGAGGAGGACAACCATATTTAAAGAACTCTAAATAGAACTCTACATCTTTATCTAAGCCTTTCTCTTTCGCTTGTTTAACTAGGATATCATATCTATGCTCACGTTCCGCTCCTGTTGTTATTTCAACTCCTCTATAGATTAAGTCATAACCTTCTGGTATATCATCTTTTCTCATATGATAGAAAGCACGTTTTTCTTTAGGAAAGTCTGTAACAAAGATAAACTCAGAATTAAACTCTTCCATAGCATAACGATAAGATAAACGCTCTGCTTCAGTAGTTAAATCATTTTTTTCACTTTCATCTACTTTATAGTCATATCTTTTCTCTAGTTCATCATATAAATCAGCAAGTTTTACTCTTGGAAATTTCTCTTTAGGTACAACTATCTCTTTATCATAAAGCTTTTTAACTAAATTTCCATACTTTTCATTTAATTTCTCTAATGTATAAGTTAATAATTCCTCTTCAAAATCCATAACATCCTTATAAGAATCAATATAGCCAAACTCTACATCAAAGCCAGTAAATTCTGTAGTATGTCTACTAGTATTAGAGTTTTCAGCACGAAAAACTGGTCCTACTTCAAAGACTCTATCATAACCACTAGCGATAGCCATTTGTTTATAAAATTGTGGTGACTGAGCAAGATAAGCTTTCTTGTCAAAGTATTTTACTTCAAAAACATCCGCTCCACTTTCACTTGCTGCACCTATTAGTTTAGGAGTATGTATTTCAGTAAAGTCATGAGAATACATAAACTCCCTCATAAACTTTGTCATATCACTTTGAATCTTAAAGATATTAAAGTTATACTCGCATCTTAGATCTAGCCATCTATAGTCTAGCCTTTGATCAAGTAATTGAGCATCTTTATCATGAATATTAATAGGTAGTTCAGCATCACTTGTACTAGTAACTTCTATTTTAGTTGGAATAAACTCCATTCCTCTTAATCTAACATTTTCATTTTTCTTTAAGGTACCTGTTACTTTAATAGTAGATTCAGCTGTTAAAGTATTAACTAATTCTACCATTTCTTTATTCTTTTCTTCACTCTTTTCAATAGTTACTTGAACCTTATCAGTAGAGTCTCTTAGTACTAAAAACTGTACCCATTTAATATTTCTAATATTTTCAACAAAACCACTAAGTTCTATTTCTTTATCATAATAATTTTCTAAGTCTTTAAAAAATATTTTATTCATCGCATATCTCTCCTTCATCATGATTATGAAAATCTTCTATAGGTAAGTTATCATCACTTATATGTTCATCAAAGTAGTAGATAATATATTCCATCATAATCTTTTCTTCTTCTTTAGTTTTATTATTCTTAATAGTAATTAAACCTTCATTTAAGTCATCACTATTTAATAGTATTAGATATTTACTATTAAAGTAATCTGCTCTTTTAAATTGACTCTTTAAGCTTCTTTTAGTATATTCTGTTTCTACTACAAAACCTGACATTCTTAACTCATTAGCAAGATAGATAGCGTTTTTCTTTTCATCTTCATTAACATACATAATGAAAGCATCTATATCATCTCTAACGTTTTCTATATCTCTAGAGATTATTTCATCAACTAATCTATCAAGTCCAACTGCATAACCAACACATGGTGTTCCCGGCCCATCTAACATACTAACTAAGTTATCATATCTTCCTCCACCACCTAGAGCAAGATTGTTATTTTCAGTCATTAATTCAAAAACAGTATGATTGTAATAGTCAAGTCCTCTTACTATCTTAGGATCTATTTCGTATTTAACTTCTAATAAGTCGAGATACTCACATACTTTATCAAAATGTTCTTTACTTTCTTCATTAAGATAATCTAATATTTTAGGAGCATCTTTAAAGTAGTCTTTATTACTATCTACTTTACAGTCTATAATCCTTAAAGGGTTCTTATTAAATCTTTCCTTACAGTCATCACATAAATCGTCTAAATGGGGCTTAAAATAGCTTTTTAAGGCATCTCTATATTTATCACGGGATTCTTTATCTCCTAGACTATTAATATGTACTACAGTATCACTTAGTCCTAACATTTTATTGATATTGTAAGCAAGTGATATTACTTCTGCATCCATCATTGGATCATTACTACCTAAAACCTCTACTCCATATTGACTAAGTTCTCGTAATCTGCCCTTCTGTGGTCTTTCATAGCGATACATTGTTCCATTATAATAAACTTTAACAGGTAAGTTATGTGTTCCATACATTTTATTTTCTATATAACTTCTAACTACTCCTGCAGTACCTTCTGGTCTTAAAGTAATAGATCTATCTCCTCTATCCTTAAAGTCATATGTTTCTTTAGTAACTATATCAGTAGCCTCTCCTATTCCTCTATGAAATAATTCACTAGATTCAAATATAGGTGTTCTAATATAGTTATAGTTATATTTCTCCATTACAGAATCTATAACTTCTTCAACATATTTCCAAATTCTTGCCCTCTTATCCGTTAAATCAACTGTTCCTTTTGGTTTACTAATCATATTAATCCCTTTCTTTCTAAGCTTTATTATACAGTAAATTTTTCTATTAGAAAAGTTAAAAGTTGATTTTTCTTTAATTTTGTGGTATTTTATAGTTACTACTCAGCCATAAATAAATAAATAGTTAACACAAAACTAAAGAAATATGATATACTTAAATTGCGAGATGAAACCTATCATAGCAAATTTGGTTATATAACATCTCGCTTTTTTGTGTAGAAAATG
>DVKQ01000098.1 GCA_018715925.1 Candidatus Onthousia faecipullorum | reverse complement strand
TACATATTTGACTACTCGGATAATAAGTATTTATCTTATAATAATACTTTCCTTTTATCTTACTTTTCCATTCTATTAGAGAACATAATTTACTTAAACTTGCATCTGATAGACTTTTGTTAAATGCTTTTTTCTTATCTTTAAACATATCTTTTACTAATAAACTCTCTGTTACAATAATATCGTGCTCATTTACTATTTCGTTCGCTATATTATTTAAATAATGTTTTCTATAATTCTTTATCTTAGCATTTAACCTTGCTATCTTTTCTTTTGTCTTTAAATAATTCTTACTACCTTTAACTTGTCTTGATAATTTCCTTTGTAATCTTTTTAATCTTTTTTCATATTTTGTTAATACTTTCTCATTACCATATTTAATACCATCACTTGTTACTACTAAATCTTTTATTCCTAAATCTATTCCTACTATAGTGGTAGGTGTTACTTTTTCTACTAACAAATCTTCTTCTACTAATACACTTACATAATACTTATTTGTTGTTTCTTTTGATATTGTTGCATTTACTATTTTTCCTTCTATTCTTTCTCTATTTCTATACCCTCTTATTTTTACCTTACCTAATTTTGGTAATTTTATAAATCTAATTAATAAATCTACTTCTATATTACTATACTCTTTTCCTTTATAAGCACTTCTTATACAACTAGTTCTATAAGACTGTCTTGCAAACTTACTCTTGAAATTTGGATATCCACTTCTCTTAGCAAAGAAGTTATTAAAACCGTCTTCTAAATCAAATATAGAGCACCTTAAAGCGCATGAATCTACTTCTTTAAGAAATTCATATTGACATTCTAATTCTTTTAAATCTTTACATAAATTAAATGCTTTTTGTATTCCTTTGTCTTTTTGATAATTTAGATAATAGTTATAAACAAAACGACTACATCCAAAAGTCTTATGTATTAATATCTTTTGTTCTTCATTTGGATATAATCTAAATTTATATGCTTTATATATTTTCATATGACGAACCCTCTTTCTTGTAACTTAAGTGTACTATATAAAATATACGTTCGTCAATACATAAATTTGATTTTTTTCAAAAAACGCAATTTCCATATAGATAAAAAGAAATCTAGTGATAGACTTCTTATTATAGCTCTTTATTTTTGTATATTCTAACTGAGATGTAATATGAAATAGTCATTATGATAATTGTTACTATTATCAATAGTAACGTAATCATTCCTATGCTTAAGTTATTTAGACTATTTAATAGATTCATTATCTCTTTGTTATTAAATATATCTAAGCTTGTAATCATTCCTATTATTAATGCAAGAATTACTATACAAAGGAATAACATTATTCTTCCCTTATTAGCACCAAATTTATAATAGAATGGTATTAGTAAAGAGATTACTAAACATATACCAAAGGCAACTCCTATTATGCTTGCAAAAAGGGATTCAAAGGTAGTATTTTCTATAAAGTTTGGAATGATGAGAGATGAAAGTATACCTATTATTAAAACGATAAGTGATGTAGCATTAAATAATATATATTTAGATTTAACTATTTCTTTTCTACTAAGAGGTAAACTATTACAATAAGAGTCCCATTTATTAAATTCATCATAATTAAAGGTAGTTATAAGAATCATTATCATATAAAATGGTACTAAGAAAAGAATGAATGTTGCATCTTCATTGATAATTGAGAAGATAATGAAGAAAGCTAGTACTAATAATAATGTTTTCATTTGATTCTTTAGAACACATAAATCTTTGATAATTAAACCTTTCATTATTTTTCTCCTTTCACTATTAATAACATAATATCTTCTAATGTTGCTTTATCAACAACTAAGTTAGAATTATTTTTCTTAACTTTTTTTCTATCATTAACTAATACTTCATAGTTATATTTATTTTTACGATAAGATATTATATCTTCTTTAGAAATCTTCTTAAAGTCACTATCATTACATTTAACTATTCCATAATTATCTAAGATATCATCTTTTTCTTTATCAAAGACTAATTTACCATTATCTATAAAGATTATATAGTCAGCGATAGATTCAATATCACTAGTTATATGTGATGAGAATAAAATACTGTTCTCTCCATTTTCGATAAAGTCTAGAAAGATATCTAATATTTCTTTTCTAACAACTGGATCTAATCCACTAGTTGGTTCATCTAATATTAATAGTTTAGGATGATGAGCAAGTGCAGTTATTATTTCAAGTTTTTTCTTCATTCCTTTAGATAAGTTTTTTATTAACATATTTTCATTTAAAGAAAAGTCTTTTAGGTATTTAAGAAATAATTTTTCATCCCAAGACTTATAGATATTTTTCATAACAGAGTTAACATCTTTTACTTTAATAACTTCTGGAAAGAATGAATCATCTAAGACTACACCAATATCTTCTTTTACTTTATTATTTAATGTTTTATTAAAGATTAAAATATCTCCTTTATCTTTTTTTATTAAACCTAATAATAGTTTAATTAGAGTTGTCTTACCTGCTCCATTTTCTCCTATTAGACCAATGATACTTCCTTTTTTTATTTCAAGAGTAATATTATCTAGTTTAAAGTTATCATAAGTTTTAGTTAAATTATTAACTTTAATTAGATTATCCATTATTATCCTCCTTCAAAGCATTAAGTATCTCTAAGACTTCATCATAACTAATATGATAGGTATTAGCGATAGTTAAAGCTTCTTCTAAATTTTCTTCTATTTTCTTTAATATTTCTTCTTTTAAATAATTCTCACTTTTATTTTTAACAAAGTATCCTTTTGTAGCGACTGCTTCAATAAAACCATCCTTTTCTAATTCTTCATAAGCTCTTTTAGTGGTAATATTACTAATTCTTAAATCTTTTGCAAGAGTTCTAATAGAAGGTAAGGCCTCTCCCCCTACTAAGTTTCCATTAAGTATTTCTCTTTTAATGTTATCAACTATCTGTTGGTATATTGGTATATCGCTGCTATTACTGATAATTATCTGCATTTAATCACCTCTTTGTATATATACAGTATATACAGTTATTATATGTTTGTCAATATAAAAAGATACTATTTTGTTTTAACAGTATCTTTAACATAATTATCTATAATATATTTTAAATCTTCTATCGCTTTATCTATATTAAATGTTCCATTACCAACTGGATAATAGACTGGAAATACTTTATAAGTATTACTACCTATTTCTTTTTCAAAGTATTGTTTTCTACACTCACCTACTGATATTTTCTTATTTAAAATAATTGATGATACTTGATTACCAAAAGTAATTATTATTTTTGGTTTAACGATATCTATTTCTTGTTCTAAAAGTCCAAGATAACTTCTTAAAACTTCATCTTTTAGGGGCCTTGCATCTATTTGTGTGCATTTACCTAAGTTTGTTATAAAGTAGTTATTTCTTTTAACCTCATCATATACTTTGTTAGCAAAGTCATAGTCCCATTCTTTAGGTTTCTTTTTATTTATCTCATCTAATAGCTTTTTATCAAAAAGATTAATGGCTGTGAATAATTTCCAAATGTTCTTAGTACCAAGCCAAGGAGCCTTTAAGCCTTTCCAAGCTTTAGGACTTGCAATGTTTCTTCCTGTTGGATTCATAAAAACAAATAAAATATCTGGATTATTAGAGTCTCCCCCATTATAGATAGAATCTAAGGTTTTATCACCATACTTATTTTGTAATTTATCATATTCTTTATATAGTTGTTTAAACTTCTCTTGCAACATTATTAATTACCTTTACTATAACTTTCTTCTAATGGTAGTAACTTTTGTTTTTCTAAAGTATTTTTATAAGTATCTAATAATTGTTGATAAGTCAAATTTTCTTCCTTATTATAAAATCCTAATAGTAATGACGATAAGTCAACAGATAAGGCTTTGTTTTCATTATAAACCTGCAAAAGCTTATCAAATTCTTCATCTCTATTTTTTCCTTCATATTTTTTTAAATTCCATAATGCTTCATTACTTTTGTCTAAACATCCGAAAATAACATTTAACCTATTTTTATCAATAAATTCAAGTATCTCTTCATTACTAGAAAAAGTTTTACAAGAAAAATCAAATAATGCTCCATCCATAATATAATCAAACAATTCAAAACAAGCTTTATATTCATCATAAACTCTTGATGGGAATAATCTTTCATCTTTATAAATATAATCTTCTAAATCATATCCTGCTTCTTTTAATTCTTCTCTAAACTCATTAGACGCAAAAATCTTTGAGCATATAGATTCAAGAAAGCCATCTGACATTCTTTTTCCATAAGTATATTGTACCAAATTTCTGACGAAAAGTCTTTAGTTCTATCAAAAAATATATTGCAAAATAAAAGGTGTTGGTTTATTATAATTTCCGTTCAAAGAGATTAATAAATCCAACACACTTAATATTATACAC
>DVKQ01000097.1 GCA_018715925.1 Candidatus Onthousia faecipullorum | reverse complement strand
GTGTATAATATTAAGTGTGTTGGATTTATTAATCTCTTTGAACGGAAATTATAATAAACCAACACCTTTTATTTTGCAATATATTTTTTGATAGAACTAAAGACTTTTCGTCAGAAATTTGGTACAATATAGAAAAGTATGAAAAGTTATTAGGAGTAAGTGTAATGATGAAAAAAATAATTTTGGGTGTAACTTTGGTCTTATGTTTATTAATATCAAGCGGTTGTGAAAGCCAAGAAAAAGATACGCCAAAGAAAACAAGTAACAATGTATCTCAAAAAATAGAAGATAGTAATCTAGATGAATTAAAAAACATAGTTGCAGATAATATCAAAAAGACAGAAGAATTAGAAAAAGAGTTAAAAAATAAGCAACAAGAAAATGAAGAGCTGAAAAAGGAAATTACTAATCTACAGACACAATTAGATGAATTTAATGAGAAAGATACAATTCTAAATAACAGTATTGATAGTAAATACAACGAACTAAAAGGGATGATTGGAAATAATACAGCAACCACAACCACCAGCTCTAATTATATAATAAGCAAAAGTCAATTGATAGGAACTTGGAAAAACATAAATTATGATGAAACCTTAATATTTACAGAAGAGAATAGCCAAGTATTAGGGAATTGGATTATATATTACTATAATAACAGAGAAATGGCATTTTCTTACATTTATAAAGATGGAAAACTATATATTTCAGAAAATGGTGCGACATTTATAAAACAATAATAAAATCTTTACAATAAAACTAATATATTCTAAAATAATAAGAAACTGGAAGTGATAATGTGAAAGATGTATATATACTTGGAATAGAAAGTAGTTGTGATGAGACTAGTTGTTCTATTGTTAAAAATGGTACTGTAGAAATAGCGACTAGTACCTCTAGTCAGATAGATATTCATGAAAACTTTGGAGGAGTAGTACCTGAAATAGCAAGCAGGGAGCATGTTAAAAATATAACTTTAGTAATAGAAGACTGTTTAAAGAAAGCGAATATGAAAATAGAGGATGTAAGTGCTATCGCTATCACTTATGGACCAGGATTAATTGGTAGTCTTTTAGTAGGAATGCAAGCTGCTAAAACTCTAAGTTATATCTATAATAAACCTTTGGTACCAGTTCATCATATTGCAGGACATATCTATGCTAATAGTCTTGTTGAAGAATTAAAATTTCCTCTAATCGCTTTAGTTGTTAGTGGCGGACATACTGAACTTATTAAAATGGCAGATCACTTTAACTTTGAAAAACTAGGAGGAACTCTAGATGATGCGATAGGAGAATGCTATGATAAAGTAGCAAGAGTAATGGGACTACCTTATCCTGGAGGTCCTAAACTAGATAAATTAGCGAAAGTTGGTACACCTACATATAAACTACCTATTCCTTTAAATGATGACTCATATAACTTCTCATTTAGTGGTTTAAAGAGTGCTGTAATAAACTTAAATCATAATGAAGAGCAAAAAGGTAAGGAAATAAATAAAGCTAACCTTGCCGCTTCTTTTCAAAAAGTTGCCGTTACAAGCATTGTTTCTAAGACTAAGAAAGCCTTAAAAGATTATAACATTAATAATCTAATAGTAGCAGGTGGAGTCGCCGCCAACTCTATTTTAAGAGAAGCTTTAAGTGATATGTGTAAAGAAAATAATATTAATCTATCTATTCCACCACTTAAATACTGCACTGATAATGCTGCTATGATTGCTGCAGCAGGATACTATGCTTATAAACTAGGAAGAAGAGCTGACTACCACTTAAACAGCCTATCTACAACACCTTTACAATAATATATGTGTAAATTTGAGTCCAGCTTTACAAAATTTTAAAATAAAATTCCTTTTTAGAGTTACAATAAAAATGTAAAGTAGAAAGGATGAGTACATGGATTTAAAAAAAATATTTGGTTATGAGGGAAAGACTGTTGTCATTACTGGCTCTGCTTCTGGAATGAGTAAATCCGCAACTGAACTTTTACTAGAATTAGGAGCAGAAGTATATGCAATTGACATTAATCCTATCGATTTACCTGTAAAAAAGGCTTATCAAGCTGACTTAAGTAACAAAGAGGAGATTGATAAGGTAATTGAAGATTTACCTAATAAAATTGATGCATTATTCTTGTGTCATGGTATCGCAGGCTATAAAGGAAAAGAACTTTTAGTTCAAAAAGTAAATTTCTATAGTCAAAAGTATATGACTGAAAAGTTACTTGATAGAATAACAGATCATGGTTCTGTAACCTTTATCTCATCAGTTGGAGGCTTTGGTTGGCAACAAGTATATCCTAAAGCCGTTGAACTAATCAATTTAAAAACCTGGGATGAAGCTATGAAGTGGTATGAAGAACATCCAAAAGAAATAGAAAGTTCTTATGTTTTCACTAAACAGTGCCTACTTTCTTATGTAACTTATAAATGTATGAGTAAAGAGTTTATTGATAGAAAAATAAGAATTAATGCTATTAATCCAGGAGATACAACTACAGGCTTAACTGATGACTTTAACAAATCAACAAGTCCAACAGGTAATGCCGAAGAAGGTGCAGAGATGATTGAAAATATCTTTCTAAAAAGTTGGAATGGTTATGCCGCAGAACCTAAAGATATGGGATATCCTATGGTAGTTGTAGGAAGTGATATCTGTTCTTATATGTCGGGACAACTTATCTATATTGATTATGGACTAACATCAAGTTGGACTAGTATGGCTTTATTAAATTCCAATAATAAAAGTATTGAAGAAATATCACATGAATCTAATAAATAATTTGTAACTTTTTTAAGAAAAAATCAAAAAGTCTTGAAATTTCTACTTTCAAGGCTTTTTATGATACACTGTATCACATGGAATATTTTACTACAAAAAGCTAATTATCTTAGTTTCCTCAGATAAATAAAGAAGCTTTTATTTAATTTTAAGTTTATACTGTAATTATATAACTTTTTTGTTATAATTATATATATAATACAAGGAGGTAGTGGTATGAATAATAATGTTAGTGTTGAAGAAACAGAACTTATTGCAAATAAACTAAAAGAAATAGCAACTACTTTAAAAGATGATTACACATCTATTTCTACAACCATTTCTAAAATAAATGATAATATTAGTACTTTAAAAAGTTGGAATGGCCAAGATGCTATTAAAGAACCATATCCATCTGATATTAAGTTTTTTTCTGATAATTTACACTATAGCAAACAATTTTATAAATATGTATGGGATATTAATATTACAGGAGATACTAATTTATCTACAACTTTATCTAGTTCTTTATTTAGACAAATAGAAGAAAATATAGATTTACTTGATATGAAGAGTTCAGATTTAAATTTACTTTCATCTACTTTATATGGATTTATAACTACTTTAAGTTCATTATTACAAGTAGATTACGACGGAAATATAAAAAGCTTTTTCACATCTATAAAAGATACTGAAGGTTGGAAAGAAACACAAAAAATTGCTGAAGAAGCAGCAAAACAAAAAGAAGCTGATGAACTATATTTAAAATTCAGATCAACGGATGGCAATGACGATTATGTGGACTTTTTCTTAGATGAATTAGGAAATAGAAGATATCCTCAAGGTTTAACAGGAGTAGATGATGATGGAACATATCCTGATAGAGGAGCATCAAAATATGGAGAGTGGTACATGAACTATTTTCTTAATAATGACAAATCATATGCTAAATATATGACTAATGATGCTGCATTTTGTGCAGCTGCAGTAACTTATGCTTTAACTAATTCAGGTAATGGCAATGCAATTACTCCATACATTTCTGTACAAACTGGTGCCCAAAATGCCATAAATGATGCTTCTAATGGAAAAGGAGTTTGGCATTCAGCAGATGATACAAACTATCAGCCCCAAAGAGGAGATATATTTTATAGTTTTGCTAGTGGAGGACATACCGGTGTCGTATTAGGTAGTGATAAAAACTATATTTATACAATAGAAGCTAATACTTCATCAGATTTTAAAGATGGGTGGTCTTATGGAACTGTCAATACAAGAGTTAGAGATAAATCTTATATTAATTCTGGTAATTCTTTATCAGGATACTATACACCTGATGTTTATATAAATAATTCAAATACAAATGTTGAAATATCTTCTGAGACAATTAATAGTAAATTAAACTCAGAAAATATGAATAACAATAATAATTAATGGAGGATGTATATGGGAAAATATATAAAAGAAAGTGAGATAGAAGAAAAGATAGCTGAAATAAATACATTAAATTCTAATTTAGAAGAATATACTGCACAATTTACAACTCATATAAATGAAATACAAGATTTATTAGTAGGTTTAAAAGTTTGTCTCAATACAACAGGAGGAGTTAGAAGATTAAAAGAGCTTACTAATATTGAATTTGATACGGCTACTTTAAATGATACTATTAGTAAAATAAATTCGATTAATATAAACTATACCAAACATAGAGAAAATCTAAATGAAATAATAATTGATGTTCCTCCAAGATAAAAATAATAAAACTATAAAAAATGTCGAAATATGTGTTATAATTAATAATAAGGGAGGTAAACAAAGTGACAAATAGAATTATATTAAATGGGACTTCTTACTTTGGTTATAATGCAAGAAGAAGTCTACTTGATGAAATTAAAGGAAGAGGATATAAGAAAGCCTTAGTTGTAACAGATAAATCTTTATTAGATGCAAACGTTACAAATAAAGTTACAGAACTTTTAGATGAGGTGTCATTACCATATGAAATATATAGTGATATTAAGCCTAATCCTAATGTAGCAAATGTTAATGAAGGATTAGAAGTTTTAAGAAATAGTAAAGCTGACTTTCTAATCGCTGTAGGAGGAGGTTCTGTAATTGATACTGCTAAATGTATGAGTATTATTATGACTAATCCAGAGTTTAGTGATGTAGTTAGTCTAGATGGTGTTGCTTCTACTAAAAATCCTGGTATGCCATTAATCGCTTTACCTACAACTGCAGGTACTGCCGCTGAAGTAACAATTAACTATGTTATTACAGATGATGAGAGAAAGAAGAAAATGGTATGTGTTGATCCACATGATATCCCAGTAGTTGCAATAATTGACCCAAGCCTTATGTCTACAATGCCTAAGAGTTTAGCCGCTGCAACTGGAATGGATGCTCTAACTCATGCAATGGAAGGATATATCACTAAGAGTGCATGGTTAATGACTGATATGTTCCATAAACAAGCGATGAACTTAATTTATCATAACTTAGAAAAAGCAGTTAACGAAAAAGATAAAGATGCAATTGAAGCAGTTGGTTATGGACAATATATCGCTGGTATGGGCTTTTCTAATGTAGGACTTGGTATAGTACACTCTATGGCTCACTCACTTGGAGCATACTTTGATACACCACATGGTCTTGCTAATGCCTTATTACTACCACATGTCTTAAGATGGAATGGTAAAGTCTGCCCTAACCGTTTTAGAGATATGGGACGTGAGTTTGGACTTGATATGGATAATTTAACAGATGAAGAAGCTGTTGAAAAAGTATGCAAAGCTGTTGATGAGCTAGCAAGAACTGTAGGTATTCCTAAAACACTAAAAGAAATAGGGATTCCATATGATGCCCTAGAAACACTTGCAAGCGGGGCTATTAATGACGTTTGTACTGGTGGTAATCCAAGAGAAGTAACAAAAGAAGATATTTTAGCTTTATATAAAGAAGCTTATGAATAAAAGAAGTAAATAAAAAGGGAGGAAAATTATGTTAAAAACAAAAGTAGGGTACTCAACCCTAAAAGATTCATATGCCAAAGGAAAAGAAGCTGCTAAGAATGCCAATGTAGGTATGCATCCAATACTTGGAATGATGTACTGTTCATGTAATGATGATGTTCTAGAAGTAGTAAATGGAGCAATGTCATCAATGAAAGGAGCTCCTATCATTGGTTGTACTAGTAGCGGTATGATAATGACTAATGATGGAATAATCGAAAGTGAAGATGGTTTCGCTGGACTTATGTCTTTCGATGATAAAAATATGAATATTGGTGTTGCAGCACATAAAGCAGGAAAAAATGCTAGAGAAATAGGTAGAAAAGTTGCTAGACAAGCTGTTGAAAATGCTGGAGAAAACTATTCACCTAACTATTTCTATATGGTAGCAAGTCCAAAAGAAGAAGAAGATTATCTTATGGGTATCCAAGATGTTATCGGACGTGTTCCAATGTTTGGAGGAAGTGCTGCCGATGATACAGTAGAAGGAAACTGGAAAATATTCTGTAATGATGAAGTGTTCTCTGATGGTGTTGCTGTTGCTTTCTTCTATACAGATAACGATATTGTAACTTCTTATACAGGTGCTTATCGTGAAAGTGAAAACTATGGTTTAATTACAGAAGTTAAAAACAATCGTACTTTAGCTAAAATTGATGGAGTATCTGCTCTTAAGAAATATGCAGAATGGATTGGTAAGAAACCAAGTGAATTAAAAGGACAAAACCTATTAGTAGCATCTATCACAAAACCTTTAGGAGTAAAAGATCCTCTAGGAAACTTAACAGTAGTTCGCCATCCTATGTTTGGAGATGATATGGGAACAAAAACTACTACAGATGATGTTATTAATTTAGGTAATAAAGTAGTAGAAAAAACTGCTATCGTTCAATTAGAAGCGACAGTAGATGAATTAATTAAATCTACTAAAACTACTTTAAAAGATGTTAAGAGTCAACTATCAGCAGAGCCAGCAGGATACTTCTTAGTTCACTGTGGAGGACGTAAACTAGGAATTGGAGATAGAATTGATGAAGTTTATAAAAACTTAGTTGAAGAAGCTCATGGAGTTCCATTTATAGTTGTCTTTACTTTTGGTGAATATGGATATGATGAACATTCTGCTAACATCTGTGGTGGTCTAATGTTATCATTTACAGCCTTTGGCGAAGAATAGGAGGGTTAAATGAAGAATCTAATAGGAGGAAGACTAGTTGATGCTAGCGATGGAAAAGTAATAGAAGTAACTAATCCTGCAACAGGAGAGTTAATAGATACAGTCCCTAATGCTACAGAACAAGATGTTGACATGTGTGTAAAAGAGGCCGTTAAGGCTCAGAAAGAATGGGCTAAAATGCCTATGCATGAACGTGGAGACATACTTTATAAATTTGTTGATTTAGTAGAAGCGAAGAAAGAAGAACTTGCACAGCTTCTATCTAAAGAAACAGGTAAACCAATTAAAGAAGCAAGAGGAGAAATTGGCAATACCAGAAGCTTTGTTTATGGATATGTAGAAAAAGCTAAACATGAATATGGAAACGTTATTCCTGCAGGAACTGAAAAAGGTCAAGAGAAGACAATTCAAATGACTTTCCAAGAACCTCTAGGAGTAGTAGGTTGCATTATTCCTTTCAACTTTCCATGTGATTTATTTGGTCAAAAAGTACCAAGTGCTCTAATCATGGGTAATAGTGTTATTGTTAAACCATCTACTTATAATCCATTAACACTTCATACTTACTGTAACTTAATGATGGAAGCAGGTGTTCCCGCTGGAGTTATCAACTGTATCTCAGGTGATGGTCCAACTACTGGAGAATATCTTGCAAAGCATCCAATGGTAAACTTAATGACCGTTACAGGAAGTACAGCAGTTGGTAGCGAAGTAATGGCAAACTGTGCAAAAAACATTACTCATGTCATGCTAGAATTAGGTGGAAATGATGCTTTCATCGTTATGAATGATGCTGATATGGACTTAGTTATCGATGAAATGGTTTGGGGAAGACTTTATAACACAGGACAAGTATGCTGTGCTAGTAAAAGATTCTTAGTTCAAAAAGATGTTAAAGATGAATTTATTAGACGTGCTGTTGAAAAGATTAAGACACTAAAAGTTGCAATGCCTCAGCAAGAAGATGCCGATATTGGTTGCCTAATCAATGAAAAAGCAGCCATAAGAGTTCAAGATCAAATTAAAAAGACTCTTGAACAAGGAGCTAAACTTGTCTATGGAGGTAGAAGAAACGGAGCTTTCTTAGAGCCAACTGTTCTTGATAATGTTACACGTGATATGGACGTTATGAAAGATATGGAAATCTTTGGACCAGTTATTCCTGTTTGTAGTTTTGATACTGTTGAAGAAGCTATTGAAATAGCTAACCAAAGTAGTTATGGACTATGTGGTAACATAATGACAAAAGATATGAAAACAGCTTTCAAAGTAGCTAATGCTCTTGAAGTAGGAGGAGCAGTTATCAATGGAGCAAGTTTCTTCCGTGCTGCGGAAATGCCATTTGGTGGTTGGAAACATTCAGGTATTGGTAACGAAGGAATATCTACAACTCTAAAAGAAATGAGTAGAACAAAGACAATAGTCTTAAAGAATATATTAGATTAGATTTAAGTATTTTACTTAAGTCTTTTTCTTTTCTTGACAATTATATTGGAATTTCCAAAATGATTTAGATGCACTTGATAGTAAAACAACTTGCCAGTTCAGACAAGTTGTTAATTATTTTTGATTTTCAAATATTAACCCTTTATAATATTTCCAAGCAAGAACTCTAAAAGCTAACTTATCAATTAATCCTTCATCAATAGTTTTGTTATTTACGGCATCTTTTATATCATTAAAACTTTCTTCATAATCTGTTGTAATAATCAAATCATTACCTGCCATTATGGCTTTAACCGCTACATTATCAATAGAAGATACTGCTCCCATCGCTAAATCATCACTAATAATAATGCCCGTAAATCCTAATTTGTTCCTAAGTAAGTTATGAATATTAGTAGAAAGTGATGCTGGATTGCTACTATCAATATTAGTAACAATATTATGACTCACAAGCACAGCTTCTGCTCCTTCATTAATACCAGCTTCAAAAGGAGGTAAATCATTCTTAACAATATCATCGTAAGTTCTATTATCAGTAACGCTTCCAGTATGAGTATCAGCATTATTACCATATCCTGGAAAATGTTTTAAAGTATAAGATACACCTAAACCTTTACTAGCATTAATAACAGTTTTAGCATAAGTACTAGTTAAATCTGTATTTTCACCTAAAGCCCTTTTATACATATAGTCACTAGAATTAGTAGAAACATCAACAACAGGTGCTAAATTCAAATTAAGCCCAAGCTCATTTAAGAGGATACTCTTATTAATAGTATCTTGTTTTATCTTATCAAAACCACCACTTAAGTATAAATCTCTTGGTGATTCAAACTTACTACTAGCAAGATTAGGATTACTACTAACTCTTACAACAGTTCCTCCTTCTTCATCAACTGCCGTTAATATTGGTACTTTAGATACATTTTGTAAATTATTAATCATATCTTTTACTTCTGGTTTCGTCTTATCCCTAAAATCCTTTTCAAAAAAGACATAGCCTCCAAATTGATAATTTTCTAATGTTTCAATAGGATTATCAGGATACCTTACAAGAAGTAATTGACTAATCTTTTCATCAAGAGACATAGTTTTTAACTTCTTAGCAGCAAAGATATAAAAATCCTTAAAAATACCATTATCTTGCCACTCACTAGGAATTCCTTCGCTATCACTAGTTCCATTAACAGTTTTATAACCTAAAACCTTATTATCTTGCTTTTCCTTATTCTTATTTAAAGAACCATCATACTCTAACTTAACAACTTCGCCAATTTCTAAACTATTATCATCCAGTCCAAAAGTATAAATAATATTATTACTATCTTGCACTGTAAAAGTACCATCATTAACACCAATAACAGTAGCAGTTAAAGTTTTAGGAGTACTTTTGTTATCATTAAAGTTGCAACCAATAACAATACCCCCTATAACAAGAATTAAAAGTATAATAGAACCACCAATAATTTTCTTCTTCATAAAATTCACCTCATCACTACTAACATTATATAATTATTTTATAAATAATATGAAAAATTATTTAATAATATTGACTTAGACTAGACTCTAAATGCTATTATAATTACGAAGGGAAGTAATAATATGACAATAAAAGAAGTAGCCGAAAAATTTAATATGACTAATGATACACTAAGATATTATGAAAAAGTAGGTTTAATTGGTCCAGTTAAAAAGAATAGTAGCGGAATTAGAGATTATAGTGATAATGACTTAAGAAGAATAGAATTTATAAAATGTATGCGTAGTGCAGGTCTATCTATTGAGATATTAAAAAAATATGTTGATTTATATGAAAAAGGAGATAGTACTAAATTAGAACGTCAACATCTATTAGAAGAAGAACAAGAAAAACTTGAAGAGAAAATTAAAACTATGACTGATGCCTTAGATAAACTTAAATATAAGATAGAACTTTATAAAACAGATAAATTAGGTAAATATTTATAATCAGAGTAAATTAATTATTCTAATTATTTTAATTTATGTTATACTAGAAAACAAAAAGTAATATTTAATAATGACTAATTAATTTAATTAACCTATTTCGTTAACTATTTATTGACATATTTATTTCAATTATATATAATTAAATTAACCAATTAGGTTAATCTAAATAAAGGGAGGTTCTAGTGCAGTTAACATACAAGACAGATAAATTACAAAAATTATGTGAAAATCCTAAATATAATAAAGACTTAGTCAAAAAATATGGTGTAGAAGTTGCCAAAAAACTACCATTAAGAATAAAAGAACTTAAAGCTTTTGACAATTTAAACGATGTTCCCACCTGCTTACCATATAGAAGACATAAACTAAAAGGCGATTTAAAAGATAATTTTGCCATTAACATAACAAATCAATATAGACTAATATTTAAAAATAAAGATAATAATATAATAATAGAAGATTTAAGAAATATAAAAGATATAGAAATATTGGAGGTGAATAAACATTATGAGTAATCTAAAAAAGTTTGAAGAATATGTAATAGCACCAGGAGAAACACTTTTAGAATTATTAGAAACAAATTGTATGACACAATTAGATCTTGCCAATAAAACAGGCATAACAAAAAAAACAATTAATGAAATAATTAAAGGTAAAGCACCTATAACACCAGCTACAGCATTAAAATTAGAATATGTCTTTAATATAAGAGCAAGTTTTTGGAATAACCTAGAAAGTGATTATAGAGAATCATTAGAAAGAAAAAAAGATATGGACTCTATAATAGAAGATGAAAAATATTTAATTAATATTCCATACTTAGAAATGTCTAAAAGAAATTGGGATTATATAGAAAAAACAAAAGATCCTATTGAAAAAGTAATAAATCTAAGAAAATTCTTTGGGGTAGCTTCATTATCATTTGATACAGAATTAAAAAAGAAATTAGCTTTTAGAAAAAAAGATAATGAAAACTTTTCTTTAGAGTCGCTATACTGTTTTTTAAGATATGGAGAAATAGAATCTAATAAAGATAAATATCCTAAATTTAATACTGAACTATTAAAAGAAAAAGTAAAAGAAATAAGATTACTAGCTAACACATCATTTTTAGAAAGCTTAAATAATATAAAAGAAATTCTTAAAAGTTGTGGTGTTTCTCTAGTTTATGAACCTCATCTACCTCATACTTATATTAATGGTGTTTCTTACAAAATAAGTTGTGATAAAGCTATTATAATGATTAGTGATAGAGGAAAAAGAGATGATATATTATGGTTTACTTTATTTCACGAAATCGCTCACCTTATAAAACACAGTAAAAAAGAAATATTTATAGATGATGATAATATAGATAAAACAGAAATTGAACTAGAAGCAGACAATTATGCCAAGAATATTTTAATAAAAGATACTGAATATAATAATTTTATAACAAATAATAGATATACAGAAAAACAAATAAAAGACTTTGCCAAAGAAAATAACGTTAATACTGGCATAGTAATAGGAAGACTACAAAAAGATGGTATAATTGGCTGGAATGATTTTAACAATTTAATTACAAGGTTGTAAAGAAGGATTAGTTATGATTGAAGTAAAAGATGTAAAAAGACTAGGAAAATTAAAAGAAGATGAGAACTTAAGGTTTAGACAATTTTTAAAAATAAATGCTGACGAAGATGAGCTAGATAAACAATTTAAAGAACTACATAATAAATACTTTAAAATATATGACTGTAAAAAATGTAGAAATTGTTGTAAAGAATTAGGAACAGTAATTAAAGAAGATGAATTAGATGCTATTACTAAGACTTTACATATTGATAAAGAGAAATTTAAAAAGAAATATTTAGAAGAAGATGATGATAGATATAAATTTAAGACTAAATCTTGTCAGTTTTTAAACAATAATAATTGTAAAGTAAAAAAATGTTTACCAAAGTCTTGTAAAGATTATCCATTTACTGATAAAGAAGATAGATTATATAGTATGTATAGTATTATTGGTAATGCAAGTATATGTCCTGTTGTCTATGAGATATTAGAAGAGCTAAAGAAAGAGTATAATTTTAGATGAAAGTATATACAGTTTTAAAAATTAAACTTTAAAAAAGGAGATTAAATAATATGAATAGAGCATATGCAGAAAAGTGGTTAGATAAGTTAAAAGATTATTGGATTAACAAAGATATAGAAGGTGCAGTATCATTATTTACTAAAACAACTTTCTATCAAGAAACACCATTTATGAAACCATATACAACAATCCAAGAAATTAACCAAGAATGGCAACACATAAAAGATGAAGATATAGAAAATATTGATATTAAATTGTTAGCAATAGACGGAAATACAGTAATAGCAGAATGGACTCTCAAACAAAATAATCAAGAATTTGATGGAATATATGAAATTAAATTTAATGATAACTTAGAATGTGTATATTTTAAAAGTTGGGAAATGATAAAATAATTAGTCTTTGAGGTAAAATCATGTATATAAATGAAGAGAATTTGTTAAAAACTATAAAAATATTAAATGAACATTTTTCAAAGGAAAATACAGATACTATTGCTAATGTAGAATTTCCTAAGGAAATAAAATATAAATCTAATGAATGGTTATTATATGTTTTTTATTCGTGTTTATTAGATTATGGTATGAGGTCAATTGTTTATCATAAGAATTTAATTAATACTTATCATAAATTTCCCTGTATATTTAATCCACAGTATGTTGTAAAGAATTTTAATGATGATAAAGAAATGTTATTTAATATTATTAAAGATAATATTCATCCTAGATATCCTAACGTCGCAGTTAATAAGTGGTTAAAATTGTCAGCATTTTTAAATCAATATGAAAATTTATTAAATAAAATCGCTATGTTGTAGAATTTGAGGGATGATAGTGATAGTCTTCATAGACATCATAGAAATCTAATATACTATGATTGTCGCAAACATTATCAAATTTAATATCTGTTTGTTTTGTTATAGTACATTTTTCAA
>DVKQ01000096.1 GCA_018715925.1 Candidatus Onthousia faecipullorum | reverse complement strand
CAAAAGCACTTGTTACAAATGTTTCCCCACTCTTTAACGGCTCAGCACTCGTTATCTTTGTTCCTGTACCATTTTCATGACTCACTATCCGATATAGATTATTCTCGCCTGTTCCAAACCTTATATATTCTCCACTATATCTTGTATTTAACATTGTTCCTGATAGATTAGTATCATTATCTCCGTTTAAGCGATAGGGATTATCTTTTGTTCCATCTCCACTCACGATACGAACGCTAGATTTTAGATTTATGGATGGCCGGGCACCATTCGCATTAGACGGAAAGTCGTTGTTGAACACGCTGCCATTGCTGCTAACGCTGTGCACAATAGACGTACTGTATGGTGTTAATGTCCACCAATCAAGCCCATTATTTAAATATCCATTACTAGAATCTGTTCCACTATAACTCATAGTATATTCATAGATATTTAATATTCCTACAGCATCAGTTACCATTGTAGTAGACTCAGGCTTACTTGTAGATGTAGTTAAAGTAGCATTCCATACACTATCAGTCTTAATAAAGTTCTCATAGTCTCTTAAATTGCCTAAGAATCCATCTACTGTCGTATCATTTAACCAATCTTGCATATAACTTCCTTCAAAAGTTGGATTACCACTTGCATTATATGGAATAGCACTTATATTCCATTGTGTTACTAATTTAACACTATTATCACTTGGGTCTATTGATACCGCTCTCCATAACTTTCCACTATACCATATATAGTTATTTGGATCTGTTCCTGTTATAAATGTTTGATCAGGATCTGTTGTATTTATCGCTCCATTTTCTCCTATATTCATCTTTATAACATCTGCTACAGGACCCTCTAGTTTAGACTCTTCAAATAAATGTCCATTTTCTGGTAATGTTAAATCATTATAATCTAGTCCTACACTAACTCCTAAAGTAATTGTTGCACTACTACTAGAATTATTAGATACTCTAATACTATAGGTATTACTAGATCCACTAGCATCTGCTTTCTCTAAATTTATTCCTGCCTCAGCAGGTGGTGTATTTAGTCCATCTCCTGTTACATATCCTGCAGTTACATCAGAAGGAAAACTACCTACATAATAGAAATTAAATCTTGCTGTTCTATTGTTATTATTACTTAATGTAACTGTAAATGTTTTTGTTTCCCCACTACCTACTGTTAAAGTATTCCCTTCAGTACCATCTACTGTTAACTTATAAGTTAAATTACCTGTTACTATTCTAATAGCATTACTCTTTTCTTTAGATACTGTAAACATAGCATAAGAAAAGAATCCTCCTATTAGTAATAGACAAATAATACCTACTCCTAATATATAGAATTTAGATATATCTGCTTTCATAAACTGTTTTATTTTATATTTCATAGACTCACCTTACCTTATATAAAAATAATAACACAAAATGTGTTATTATTAAAGATTTTTTTTATAATTAATGTCAATCAAAATAATCAATTAACATAGCTTTCTTTACTCTTTTTAAAGTACTATTAGCTTTTCTATTAGCTTTCTCACTACCTTCTTTTAGAATATCATAGACAAGGTCAATATTTTCTTCATAATACTTTCTTTTTTCTCTTATAGGAGTCAATATATCTTCTATAACATCATATAAGAACTTCTTTACTTTAACATCTCCTAAACCACCTTTTTCATAGTGTGCTTTTAATTCATCTAGATTATTATATTCAGATAGATACTTCTTAAAATGTTCTTCTGTTGATAAAGCTTCTAAATAGATAAATACTGGATTATCTTTAGTATTACCAGGATCTTCTACTCTTAAATGATTGGGATCTGTATACATACTCATAACTTTTTTCTTAACAGTTTCACTATCATCTTTTAGATATATACAGTTACCTAAAGATTTACTCATCTTAGCTTTACCATCTGTACCAGGAAGTCTTCTACAAGATTCATTATCTGGTATTAAGGCTTTAGGTTCTACTAAAGTACTCCCATATATATTATTAAAACTTCTAACTATCTCTCT
Organism: Candidatus Onthousia faecipullorum; assembly: GCA_018715925.1. Taxonomy (GTDB): domain Bacteria; phylum Bacillota_I; class Bacilli_A; order RF39; family UBA660; genus Onthousia; species Onthousia faecipullorum. The sequence goes on along the minus strand of DVKQ01000096.1, from coordinate 5,389 downwards.
AGCTTGTTCTAACATAGGTAATTGATCTTCTCCAACAGGTACAATAGTAGCATCAAATGCTGTTATATCTGCTGTTTGACTAATAGGATAATTTAAGAAACCTACTGGAATACTACTACCAAATTCCTTTTGTTTAATTTCTCCTTTCACTGTAGGATTTCTCTCTAGTCTTGCAAGTGTTACTAAGTTCATATAATACATTGTTAACTCTGGTAATGCAGGTATTAAACTTTGAATAAAGATAGTTACTTTATCTGGATTTAGTCCTACTGATAAGTAATCAAGCACCACTTCTAAAACACTATCTCTAACTTTTTTAGGATTATTAAAGTTATCTGTTAGGGCTTGTGTATCTGCTATAAAGACATACATTTCATCATAGTTTCCTTCTTCTTGTAATTTTACTCTATTTTTTAAAGATCCTACATAATGACCTAAATGTAAATTACCTGTAGGTCTATCACCTGTTAAAATAATCTTTTTCATCATAAAACATCCTTTCCATTTGAACTTATTATAGCATTTAATATATATATCTGCAATTTTTAAAGAAAGAAAACGAATTTAATTATTCGTTTTCACAATCTAATTCAACTCTATACTGAATATTATCTTCATCTATATATTTTATAAATACTCTAGTATTATCTTTATCACATTTTGATAAATCTTTAATACTTCTAGAAAGAAGACTCTCAAGATCTGCTAATGAATATATAATTTCAGCTTCGGGTCCTTGATCAACTATAACAGTAGCAGTACTTTCCATATATTCTTTAGCAACTGTTATTAGAGTATCTTCTTGAAAAGAAGGGGATAGTTTTTTGTCATTTTTTTGAACAACTATATAGATTAAGACACCAATAAGAATCAAAGCTATCCCTATAACAACAAAGACTATTCCAAAAGCTAGAGAAATTTTTCTTTTCTTTTGCATTAGTTTTAACATCCCCTTCCTGAGATACACTTACCACTTGCATTAACGATATAAGTTTCCCAACCATATGTTGATGAATATAATTCAAAGGTAACATTTTCAAACATTGCTCCAGTCGAATGCCATATACCTTTAGTTTTATCAGCTTTACCACCAGGTTCATATAAGTAATACCAACCCTCGTAACCACCAACATTATAGCACCATCCCGTAGCAAGTTCAGTTGCAGGTCTACCGTAACAACTATTAATAGCTTTCTCTGAACCAGTATAGAAATAATACCATCTATCTGCACCTTCTGGTAACGATGGATTATACCAATATATTTTTTGCCATCCTGTTACTTTAGAACCTTGACGATAATAATACCAATAATAATCATTATAACAATTATTTTTATAACCATAACTAGGAGGCTGACCACATATTTGTCTAGTTCCAGTCTTATACCATCCATTACCTATCTTAGTGCTAATTGTTTTGGATGATGATTTACCTACATTATCTTTAACAGAAATTGTACATGATGCATTAATAACAATCGGATTAGCCGTATTTATATTTAATTTTATCGTTCTATTAGCTTTATTATAACTATAACTTAAAGAATATTTTCTTCCTAGGTTATCAGTTGCACTACAGCTAGCAGAAACTGAATTTGTATTTATTCCACTACCAGAATCACTATAAATAAAGCTAATAGTTGGTGGTGTTAAATTAATATCACTATATGTTTTTCCTTTACCATTTTCTCTTAATTGAGCTTGTCCTAAAAAACCGTTATCAATTGATGCAGTTAAAGTAGGAGCGGTTTTATCTATTCTTACAGTCTGATTTGCAGGGCATGTTGTACTATTACCGGCTATATCGTATACTGTTCCAGGTGACTGTCCAGTTACATTAGTCTCATCTGTAAACTTTCTAGTAACATTACCAGTACAGCCACTTCCTCCTGTATCACTACATGTTCCCTTTAAAGTTCTACTACCAGTTGTCCATGAAGTTGAACCTCCACTACTTGTACATGTAGGAGGAGATTTATCTATTTTTACTGTTCTATCCGCTTTACATACAGCAGAGTTTCCTGCATTATCATATACTGTTCCTGGACTTGCCGTTGTGGTATTAGTATTTGATGTGTATGTTTTACTTGCATTGCTTCTACAGCCACTTCCTCCACTATCACTACATGTTCCCTTTATTGTTACATTTTGATTTGTCCAAGAACTATTTCCTCCACTATTTGAACATGACGGTGCAGTCTTATCTATTTTTACTGTTTGATTTGCAGGACATGTTTTTATATTACCAGCATTATCTTTTACGATTCCTGGACTTGCATTTGATGTATTAGTATTAGAGGTATAGGTTTTACTTGCATTACCAGTACAACCGCTTCCCCCATCACTACATACACCTGTTATTGTTACATTTTGATTTGTCCAATTATTTTTTCCTCCACCACTTGTACAAGACGGTGCGGTCTTATCTACTCTAACTGTCTGATTTGCAGGACATACTGTACTATTACCTGCTCTATCGTATACTGTTCCAGGTGACTGATTAGTTAAATTTGTATCAGAAGTAAATGGTTTAGATACATTACCAGTACAGCCACTTCCTCCTGTATCACTACATGTTCCTTTTAAAGTAATTGTTGTATTCTTCCAACTAGTACTTCCTCCACTACTTTGACACGTAGGAGGATTTTTATCAATCTTTACTGTCTGGTTGGCAGGACATGTTCTAATATTTCCAGCATTATCTTTTACTGTTCCAGGTGACTGATTTGTTTTATTAGTATTAGATGTATAAGTTTTACTTGCATTGCTTACACATCCACTTCCTCCTGTATCTTTACATGTTCCTTTTATTGTTACATCTTTATTTGTCCAATTACTACTTCCTCCACTACTATCACAACTTGGTGCAGTCTTATCTATTTTTACTGTCTGATTTGCAGGACATACTGTACTATTTCCAGCCTTATCATATACAGTTCCAGGTGACTGATTTGTTTTATTAGTATTAGTTGTAAATTTTTTTGTTACATTACCAGTACAGCCACTTCCTCCTGTATCTTTACATGTTCCTTTTAATGTTATACTTGTATTCTTCCACTCTTCACTTCCTCCACTACTTTCACATGTTGGTTTTGTCTTATCTAAATAATACTCTTCTGTTGTTGCAATACATGAATTTCCATCACTATCATATACTGTTAATTTATATTTATGTTTACCATCACTATTTATAGTTAATTTTTTATTAGAGGCACCTATATAATTATCTAATACTTGATAACTTCCTCCATTTACACTCTTACTTAATTCCCATCTATATGTATTATCCGGTAATTTTATCGTTAATGTAATATTTTTATTTATCCAGGTCTCAGCCTTTGCACTACTACTAAAGTCTACCTCTGCACAATTTATTCCCTCATATATAGAAAACTTACCAGACTTTTTATTAGATTTATTACCATTTACATCTATAGCATAACCAGTAATTTCATACAAACCTTTTTCAGTTAATTTTATAGTTAATTCTCCATTATAATTCAAATATCCACTATCTCGATATAGTTCTCCATCTTTTTCTATTACATATCTATAACTTGCCACTCCTTCATTATCAGTAACATCCATTTTTACTGTTATAGATTTTGTTGATGATTTCTTGTTAGGATTAAAGGTTATAACTGGATCTGCTGTATCCTCGGTAGTCTCGTATCTATTACATACTAATGTCACAAAATATTGATAATCTCTATCGGTTATCTTCTGAACAAATACTCTACTACCAGGAAAATCGCAATCATTTTCATCATCATCTTTTACAGGATCAATATATGACTCATTAATTAATGTTTCTAATGTTACACTTGCAGTATCACCTATTTCATCTGGCAACTTTTCTCTATAGTCTGCAAAATAATCTTGTCCTGCCAAAACAATCATATTTTCTTGACTTTCATAATAAGTATTATTACCTCTATTTAATATATTTCTTACACTTGTATAAGCGATTGTTATTAAAAGTCCTAATATAATTATAGTTGCTAGTAACTCTATCATCGTAAAACCTTTACTCTTTTTCATTCTAACACATCCTCATATCATAATTATAAAACAAATTATAGAAAAAGACCAATAATTTTTTTATATTTACAAATTAATGACAAAGTTATACAGAAAAAAATAATAGTTATTGGTATTTTAACTATTATTTTTTATTATTAACTTTCCAAAGGATAAACAGAAGCTTGTTTCTTATCTCTTCCCTTACGTTCAAATTTTACAATTCCATCTACTGTTGCATATAAAGTATCATCATTACCACGTTTAACATTAACACCTGGGAATATTTTAGTTCCTCTTTGACGATAAATTATACTTCCAGCAGTTACATATTCTCCATCAGCGGCTTTCGCTCCTAATCTACGTCCAATAGAGTCACGTCCATTAGCTGTAGAACTTTGTCCCTTTTTATGAGCGAATAACTGTATATTTAACTTTAAAAATTCCACTATAGTCCCTCCTTACTGTATTACAATATTTTCTTTGTATTTCATTTCTAATTCTTTAAGTAGTCTCAACATATTCTTAAGTAGCGATTGTGTTATTCTATCATTACTTAAGACCTTTATAGTTAAGCCTTTACTACTAGCAAGATAAGTAATAGTACTTTTATCAATAGTAAGTATTCCATTTATAGTTGTAGTAACAATAGAACTAACAGCACTACACACTATATCTTTACCATAATCATCATACATTGCATGTCCTAATATACTTACCTTCTTAAAATACCCTTTTTCTTTTTCTACTTTTACTTTAATCATAATTAACCATTAATCTTAGTAATTTTAACTTTTGTATATGGTTGTCTATGTCCCTGAGTCTTACGGTTACTTCTAGATTTGTTCTTATACTTAAAAACTCTTATCTTTTTAGCTTTACCATTTTTTAAGACTTTACCTTCTACAGTGACATTAGATAAATAAGGGGAACCAACCTTAGAATCAAGCATTAATACTTGATCAAAAGTAACAACATCATCTGCATTAGCATTTAATTTCTCAACGAAGATTTCATCTCCTTCGCTTACACGATATTGTTTTCCACCAGTTTTAATTACTGCATACATTTTTTAACCTCCTTTTTTTAACTAAAGACTCGCTCTTAAGGTATTGTTCTTTATTAACAATTTCTACCTTTTCAATGCGGTTTACAGCTTTCTATACGAGGTATAACAAGCTACAAACAATATGATTTTAGCATAAATCCATAGTTTCGTCAAACATTTTTTAGTAATATGTGACTTTTTTTTCAAAATGTCCGCTTTTGTACTTTCGTTTACAAAACAAAATGTCCTATTATAAAAATTAGTAAAAAAAATTGATTTACAAAACAAAATGTCCTAAAATACACTTCCGGAAAGGAGGTG
>DVKQ01000095.1 GCA_018715925.1 Candidatus Onthousia faecipullorum | reverse complement strand
AAAATAACTGTTAGTGAGATAAAAGATGCCTTTAATCTTACTAAATATGTAGGTATTAATGTTAAAGCTTTGATTATGCATGGCTATCCAAAAGAAGATATTAATACTACTAAAGAAACAATAGCTTTGTTAGAGGAATTAAAGATGAGTATATCTAGAGTTGGTCTTACCTATTTTACTTACTTACCTGGTTCTCCAATTTATCCTAGTGAACATATTACTTGTAATACTAGTGTTTACTGTAAAGAACAAGTGCCTTGGGGAAGTGATAAAGAAAAAGAAGAGGTATTAGAAGCTAGGAAGTTATTGGTTAAATATATTAACAAGAATTTTCCTAATAAGTAATATATAGGAACAAAAATATTGAAACCTCATACTATAGAAGTAGGAGGTAATCTATGTTTGGAGATAGTTTTTTTAAGAAAGTTGAACAAAAGACTAATGTTAATAAAGATACTATTTTATCGTTAGCAGATAAGTTACAGAAAGGTAATATGAAAGATGAGAAAGTACTTTCGGAAGTAGTTGATGAAATCGCTAGTATGACTGGTAAAAGTGTAAGTAGTGATAAGAAAGAAAAAATAATAAAAACCATTATGCAAGATGAAGTTCCTAATAATGTAGATAAGATGTTTTAAATTTTTTTAAAAAAGTATGAATTTTGTAAATTGACCCCTAAAATAGAGGTCAATTTTGCATTTTCCCCGAGCGAATTTTGAAAATTACCACTAAAATCAAGGGTGAATTTGCAAAATTCACTTTTTGCATTAAAAATTACATTATGTTATGGTAATCTTGCTTTTCGAAAAGTATTTAATTAATTACTGTAAGGAGGTTATTGTAAATGAAAAGAGTTGTAATTAATTTTAATAAGTTTGCGTGTAGTGATGATAAAAACACGATAGTAAAAAAATATGAGAAAGAATATATCAATGACAAAGGAGAAAAGGAAGAAGCTTTAGTCTGTGATGTATATCTTGCTCCTTTAAAAGGGGTTAAATATGATGGTACTAATAGAGAAGATGCTATGTTAGCATTACTAGGTGCTGATAGTTTAGAAGAAATGAGGGATATTGCTAATGGTGATAAAGCTATGATGGAAGTTGTTCATGCTCTTGAAAATATGCTTAATGATGAAGAGTTTATTAACAAATATAAAGCAGATATTAAAGAAGAAGCTTACAAAATAGGATATGATGAAGGATTTGATGATGGAAGTTGGGCTGAAAAAGTCATAATTAGTAGAAGATTACTTAATAAAGAATTTGATTATGATTTTATAGAAGAGATTACTAGTTTATCTGTTGAAGAAATGAAAAGAATTGAGCGTGATTTAAGCTGAACGGAATATTTAATAAAAAATTAAAGGAAGAAAGAGGAATAGATATTAAAGAAATCAAAGTAACTAGTTATGATAATGGTTATAACGATGGAAAGAGTGATGGAGAATATGAGATGCAAATAGAAATTGCTAAAAAACTTAAGAAAGCTAATTTATCCTGTAATGAAATAGTTGAAATTACGGGTATTAGTCCAAAGGTATTAAAAGACTTAAATTTGTAATGCAACTTTTGATTAAAGCTTTTATAGTCTTTATAATATACTTCTTATTTACATCATCTAGTTTATAAATTGAAATTAAAATATTCGGAATTTTAATTATAAAGTTCTTAGATATTTCATCTAGAGTTGTTAACCCAGTAGATTTTAAAACTGTGAAAAGAGAATCGATAAAGATTTCTCTTTCTTTTTTAGATAAACTATTTAAAAAATTATTTATAACTTTATTGGTGTAGGCTGTACCATCTGAGAGTTTTTTTAAGATTATAAAATTATTATCTTTAACTATCCATGAAAAAGGATCATGTTCTAATATACCTCTTTCACTACTTTTAATTATTTTATAGTGTTCATTAGTATAAAGAAGCATTCCTATAATAGATGATGAAGGTACTACTTTTTCTATTTTGTCTTTTATATTTTGATAGTTTGAAGTAGTTAAAAATTCTTTTAAAAAACCAGGTCCATCATGAGAATATATTTTAATTATTTGTTTAGATAAGTCATTTGATAAATTACATCCTGCATAAACAGCAAGGTTTCCTCCTTTTGAGTGACCACCTATATAGAATTTTCTTGGTATTAGTTTAGTTATCTTCTCTACATAGTTTAAAGCTTCTTTTTGAGCAGGGACTGGTAACATAAAGGCCATATTAAAGTCTTCTTTCCAACCTGTAAGGGTAGAGTCTGTTCCTCTAAAAGAAATATACATAGTATTATTTGGAAGTAAGAAGGTAACAGCAGAGAATTGTTTTTCTATTAAATCATTAGTATCTTCTACATAAAAGCATGACTCTATATCTTTATAACGCTTACTTGTTATAACTCTTTTAATAAACTCTCTATTTTTTTCTACTTTTGTGGTCTTAGATATATCTAAATCTTTTAACTTTGTTAAAGTACTAGGAAAATGTAGATAAGATAGATATGCTAGAACTAGACTATCTACAATATTAAAAGAATCTTCTTTAAAAGTTTTATTGTTATCTTCTAAATAATTTAAAAAGTTTTTCAAAACTACTCCTTTCTTTCATAAAAATAAATTTTATGAATAATATTTATTAGAATAAAAGAAGAAAGAAGGCTGTGATGTTTATGGAAAAAACGGAAATTATTAAAAATATTGCTTTAAGAAGTGGTGGTGATATTTATTTAGGAGTTGTTGGAGCGGTTAGAACTGGTAAAAGTACTTTTATTAAGAGGATGGTGGAAACTTTAGTAGTACCTTATATTGAAGATGAATATGAAAAGAAAAGAACACTAGATGAGATTCCTCAAAGTGCTCAGGGTAAGACGATTATGACAACAGAGCCTAAGTTTATTCCTAATCAAGCTGCTAAAGTTAATATTGATGATTTTAGTTGTAATATTAGATTAGTTGACTGTGTTGGATATGTTATTCCTAATGCTAAAGGGGCAAGTGATGATAATGGTCCAAGAATGGTTAAGACACCATGGTATGATGAAGAGATACCTTTTGTAGAGGCTGCAGAAGTTGGTACTGAGAAGGTTATTAAAGATCACTCTACGATTGGTATTGTTGTTACTACTGATGGTTCTATTGGAGAATTTAATAGAAGCGATTATTTAGAGGCAGAAGAGCGAGTTATTGAAGAGTTAAAAGCAATTGGTAAACCATTTATTGTTATTCTTAATACAACTCATCCTACTCTACCAGAAACTGAAAGACTTGCCGAATCTATTAAAGAAACACATAATGTTCCTGTTTTACCTATTAATGTTGATCAAATGAACGAAAGAGAAATGATTAGTATTTTAAGAGAGGCTTTATATGAGTTCCCTGTCTTAGAAGTTAAAGTTAATATGCCAGAGTGGATTGCAATATTAAATGCTAATAATCCTATTAAATGTAAATATATTGATGTTATTAGAGAATGTGTAATGGAAGTTGATAAATTAAGAGATATCGAAAAGATTACTGAGCATTTTAGAAGTAATGATGTAATAGAAAAAGCTTACTTATCTGATGTTAATCCTTCTACTGGTATTGTTACTATTAATTTAGAAGCTCCTAGTTCACTCTATAGTGAGGTTTTAAGAGATATTATTAAGATAGATGTTACTAGTAAAGCAGGACTTTTATCATTATTTCAAGATTATGAAGAAGCTAGACGTGAATATGATCAGATTAAATATGCTCTAAAGATGGTAAAACAGACTGGTTATGGTGTAGCTACTCCAACGCTTTCTGATATGAAATTAGATACACCTGAGATTATTAAACAAGGTCCTAGATATGGAGTTAAACTTAAGGCTGTCGCTCCTTCTATCCATATGATAAGAGTCGATGTTAATTCTACTTTTGAGCCTATTATTGGTAGTGAAGTTCAAAGTAAAGAGTTAATTGATTACTTAATGAGAGATTATGAAAATAATCCAAGTGAGATATGGAAAAGTGAAATATTTGGTAGAAGTTTAGATAATATTGTTCAAGAAGGAATACAAGCGAAGATTAATTCTATGCCAGATAATATTAGATATAAGTTACAACAAACTCTAACTAAAGTTGTTAATAAAGGCTCTAACAATATGATTGCAATAGTTCTCTAACTGAGAACTTTTTTTGTGTCTATTATTATTTTAGAGTGTTCTATAAGTCTTAAATATTCTTTTAAGTTAAGGGTATCTACATCTATTTTATCTTTATATTCTATAAACTCTGTTACATCTATTAGGTTTAGATATACTTTTACTTTATTTTTAATAATAACTCTTAAATCTACTTCATCAGAAAAATCAAAGGTATCTATTTTTTCTATAGAAATAACAGTTCCCACAATATCATGATGATAAACATCTACTTCATAAAAGCCTGGTTCTAAAAGATGATATTTATGATTATATTTTAAGAAGATATGTTTTATTTTAGTTATTATTTCTTCTTCTTTTAGATTTTTTAAGTTAATAGGTAATATTAAATAATATAGTGTATCGGATTTAATAATTAACTTCATGAATCTTCACCTATTATAGGGTATGTAAAAAGACTTAAATCGTGTCCACACTTAAGTCTTCTATAGTCTTTAGCATTCTATCTTTTCCTTCCTTAGTTATACTTGAGAAGATAACTAAATCATCTCCTACTACTAAATCAAGAGTATCAGTAAGTTGTTTTTTACATTTATCTCTTTTACTTGCCCCTACTTTATCTGCTTTAGTCGCTACTATTGTTACGGGAAGATTATAATATTTTAAAAAGTTATACATCAAAACATCATCTTCTGTTGGTTTATGACGAAAGTCTATTATCATAAAAACTCTTTTTAACTGTTTTCTAGTCTCTAAATATTCTTCTATCATTTTACCAAACTTTTCTCTTCTTTTTTTACTAACTTCAGCATAACCATAACCAGGTACATCTATTAGGTATAGTTCTTTATTTACTTCATAGAAATTAAGAGTTTGGGTTTTACCAGGATGTGCAGATGTTCTTGCAAGGTTTTTTCTTCCTAAAAGTGTATTGATAAAACTACTTTTACCAACATTACTACGTCCTACTAAAAGAAATTCTGATTTTCTATCTTCAGGATATTGACTACGACGGGTGGCCATAATTTTAAGCTCTGCACTAGTTATTTTCATTTTTACTCATCTCTTTCTTTATATAATTTTCTGTTACATAATCAATATCAGAGATTAAGGCTTCAGCTTCATCAATAGATGATAGTCTTGCACCACTAGCCATAGCATGTCCTCCACCATTATATTTTTCGGCTATTTTATTAATCTCTGGTCCTCTACTTCTAATATTGACACGAACGTTATTATTTTTTACATCTTCTGTTACGATAATCCAAACTAATACTTCATCTATAAAGTTAAAGTTATTAATCATATTACCTGCTGAGGCACTATCGGCTTTAAACTTAGTAATAATGTCATTAGTCAAGATAATATAAGCAACACCATTTTCTGTTACTTTCATATTTAAAGAGATATATCCTTCTAGTCTTACTTCTTTTAGAGGTCTTAAATAAAGATTTGTATAGATATTAGATAGTTTTAAAGGATATTTAGATAAATAAGTACTTACAAGACTAAAGGTTTTAGCGGTTGAACTATCAAATAGAAATCTATTAGAGTCTGATACTAGTCCATAGTAAAGGAGTTTAGCTATCTCGCTATTACATTTTAACTTAGTCTTAAGTAATAGTTCCATTAGAATTTCAGATGTACTGCTAGCTTTATCATCAATATATTCTAGGCCACCAAAGTCTTCTATAAAAGGATGATGATCTATTTTAATAGTTATACTTGCTTTACTATAATCTTTATAATCTATTCTTTTTTTATCTGGGGTATCTAAAACTATTAGAAGAAAGTTATCAAAGTCTTCTAACTTATCTAATTTTCCCATATAAGAAAACTTTGAAGAACCATTACCTACAGCATAAACGTCCTTATTAGGGAATGTTAATTTAATAGATTCTTTTAAGGCAAGCTGACTCGCTAGGGCATCGGGATCTACTCCTACATGTCTTGCAATTACAATAGTATTATATTTTTTTATCTCTTTATATATTTTTTTAAACATAACTTCATCCAATCTAACTAATTAATTTAAGGGTATCTAGAGCGATCATAAGCTCTTCATCTGTTGGAACTACATAAACAGGGATAGTAGAGTCATCACTACTAATCTTTTTAAACTCTCCCATTACTTTGTTAGCTTCACTATCTAGTTTTACACCAAGGCATGCTAAGTTATCACAAACTTTCTTTCTAAATGGCTCACTATTTTCACCTAATCCTGCAGTAAAGCAGATAACATCAGCTCCTCCTAGTAGGACATAATACTCTGCGATATAGTTAGTAACAGTTCTTGTGTATTTAAGGAAAGCACGTCTTGCTTTATTTCTTTCTTCTTCATCATCACTATCCATAGCACTTACTATATCTCTCATATCACTACTTATTTCACTAAGTCCAAGTAGTCCTGATTTTTTATTTAAATCATCTATTACTTCTTTAGCATTTAATCCTTCTTGTTCCATAACATAGGTAATAATAGAAGGGTCAACATCACCACTTCGTGTTCCCATCATTATACCTGCTAAAGGAGTGAATCCCATTGAAGTATCAACACACTTACCGTCTTTAATAGCGGTAATAGAACCACCATTACCAACATGACAACTAATTATTCTTAAATTATCTCTACCAAGTTTTTCACTGATGGTTTTAGCGATATATCTATGACTTGTTCCATGAAAACCATATTTTCTAACTCCATGAGCTTTATACCAGAAATAAGGTACTGGGTAAAGGTATGCTTCCTCATCCATAGTTTGATGAAAAGCTGTATCAAATACTCCTACCATAGGAACATTTGGTAATACTTCTCTAAAAGCTTGTATTCCTAATACATTAGCAGGATTATGAAGAGGAGCAAAGTCTTTAAAGGCGATTAAGTCATTAACTACTTCATCTGTTATTAAGCATGACTCTTTATACTTATCTTTACCATGAACTAAACGATGTCCTACTCCATCAATTTCATCTAGTGATTTAATAATATTAAGAGTAACTAATTTATCAAGTAAAATTTTAACAGCATCAGTATGAGTTGCTAGTTCTGCTTCTGTTTTAATTTTTTCTCCGTTATATTTAATAGTATAACTACTACCATCTATACCAATACGTTCAAATAGTCCACTGGCAATTACTTTTTTATCATCCATATCAAAAAGACTAAACTTCAAAGAACTACTTCCTGCATTAATAGATATTATTTTCATATATATTCCTTCTTTCTTTAAATCTACTAGTATTATACTATAGATTATAAATTTTTCAAAGTATTAGGCAAGAAAGTTCATAATAAGAGCCGTTATTAAGTCCTTTTCTTTAGGATTTGATTCTGCTATTAAAAGAGTTAAGGCAGTTAAAGTGTTATTATCAATTACAAGGTTATTATCTTTATATAGCATATTATAATAGTTAAGAAAATAGATAAACATAGTTGCTGCTATACGTTTGTTACCGTCTATAAAGGCATGATTTTTAACTGTCAGATATAAGAAGTTAGCAGCTTTTTCTTCTGTGCTTTTATATAATTCTTCTCCATCAAAAGTTTGATAAATAGCATCTATAATAGCTTTAAAACCATAATCTCGTTCTAAAGCGAATATATCACTATTTTCATTAAATTTTAGAGTGTTTATTACATTCATGCATTCTTCATAATCTATCTTTTTTAAGCTCTTATTATTTCCTTTTATTTTAAGAGTTTTATGGTCATAATCGTCTAATAAGTCTAAAGCTTTAGTATATGATGTTATTACTTTTAATACGCCTTTAGCATCCTTATCTTCTAGTCTATCATCTAATCTATTTGCAATATCTATTAGTTCAATAGTTTTTTCTAAAGATTTAAGTCTTTTCTCATTAATAGCATAACCTTTAATTAGATAATCTTTTAGTATTTTATTTGCCCATTTTCTAAAGGCAACACCATTTTTTGATTTAACACGATAACCAACACTTATTATTACATCAAGATTATAATAATCAACCATATGAGTTTGTGTTTTATCTTCTAAAGCACCATGCTTAGTGGTATTCGCAAATTTTGCGACAACCACTTCACCTCTTAATTCTTCTTCTAAAGCATTGTTAATATGTTTCCTTATAGTTTTATAATCCCTATCAAATAATTCAGCCATTTGTTCTGTATTTAACCAAACAGTTTCATCTTTCATATTTACTTCTAATTTTACATTTTGATTTTCAAAAATAACAATTTCATTTTTCATTTTCTAATCCTCCTCTATTTTCTTTATTTTATTTGTTAAATTTTCTAAGGCTTTAATTCTTTTATCATGTTCTAATGCTAAGTCATTTATATATTTTTGTTCAAGTAGATTACTAGATATACTTTTTCTCATTGATATAAAAGCATCCATTATTCTTATACTGACTTCAGTGGCAACTTTAGTATTTAGTACTGTTGCTAACATTGCTACGCCTTGTTCTGTAAAGACATACGGTAGAGTTCTTGACATATTATTTTCTTTTGCGGTTTCAGTTTGAAACCGCAAATAATCATATTCGTCTTTTGTTAATTGAAACATAAATCTTTCCGGAAATCTATTAATATGTCTTTTCACTGCTAAATTAATAGTCTTAGTTCCATTTTTACATTTGTAAAGCCTTGCCAAGTCACTATCTAGCATTACTTGTTTTCCTCTTATTTCATAAATCATATTCTCTATTTTAATATCTTCATTTGTAACAACTTCATTCATCTATTAGTTCTCCTTATCTATTTTCTTTATTTTATTTATTAAGGTGTTTTTTACATCTTCATCTCCTATTAAAGTAATAGAAAATGTTTTATAACCTATTCTATTTACACTGGCTCCACAGTGATATACTACTTTCTCATCTAAGATAAAGTACCTATCATGAAATGTATTATTATAGTAAACTTGTAAATTATTGTACTGTTTATTATATTTTGCAATATCTTGTTCTGTAAGAAGATTATTAGATTTAGTTATAATTGTTACTTTTATATTTAATCTTTTTATAATATCTAGTATTGTATTATCTGCATATGCATCTATTATTACAAGATTATTATTTGCTTTATTAAATATCTCTTGTATTTTAGAATAAGCATCATAAATCTGACCATTAAAATATATTTCATTAATTTTCTTCTTTTCTTCTATTTTTTGAAATGAGTCTTGTAACAATTTAGTTTTATATTCATGTTCTAATAGCATATTATTAACGTAGTTTCGTTCAAGTAAACTAGTAGAGATATATTTTCTCATAGTTACAAAGGCTCTCATAATAGCAACACTCATCTCTGAAGCAACATCAGTTCTGAGAACGGTAGCTAACATTGCTACACCTTGTTCTGTAAAAACATAAGGCATTTTACGGATTCCTCCATAGTTATTCCAACTTGAAGTCCCAAATTGGGACTTCAAGTTTAAAAATTCTTCTGCTTCTAACTGAAAATAAAAATCATTAGGGAATCTATTACTATTTCTTTTTACTGCTTGATTAATTGTTTTTGTCCCATTAGCACATTCATATAATCTTGCCAAGTCACTATCTAGCATTACTTGCTTACCTCTTATTTCATAAATCATATTCTCTATTTTAATATCTTCTTTTGTAACAACTTCATTCATTTACTAATCCTCCATAAGTATATTTCAAATAACTAGTTATTGCTTATTACTCTATAGTATTTATGTTCGAAAGTCAAGTAAAAAATGTTAAAAATATGTTACGAGTTTTCGTAAACTTAATGATACTATTATTTTATAAGCCATATTACGAAAATTCGTAACAAAAAAATAACTTGCTAATAACAAGTTACTTTATTATTTAGATAAATTATAGGTATCTTTAGCAATTACAAGTTCTTCATCTGTCGCTAGAACATAACTAGCAATAGATGATTTTTTAGTAGTAATTATTCCTTCTTTATCTTTTCTAACAATTGTTTCTTCATTTAGTTTTTCATCTACTTCTACACCAAGTGGTTTTAATTTATTAAGTACTTCTTTTCTTATAATAGGATCATTTTCTCCGCCACCTGCTGTAAAGATAATAGCATCTACTTTACCTAGTTTTAAGAAGTATTTAGCGATATATTCTGCAATACGTTCAGTATACATATCTATAGCAAGAACTACTTTACTATCTTTAGCTAGAAAAGCTCTATCTATATCTCTTAAATCATTCATACCTGCAATACCTTCAAGGCCACTTTTCTTATTTAGCAGATTATCTACTTCATCATAAGACATACCAGTCTTTTTCATAATATAGCCTATAATACTATAGTCTATATCACCACTACGTGTTCCCATCATAATACCAGCATTAGGAGTAAAGCCCATAGATGTAGCGATACATTTACCTTCTTTAACAGCAGATATACTAGCACCATTACCAATATGACAGATAATTAAATTACCATCTTTACCTAATATATCTTTCATCCTTGTAGTTATATACTTGTGAGATAGTCCATGGAATCCATACTTTCTTATATCATACTTAACATACCACTCATAGGGTACTGAGTATAAAAATTCTTTTTCTTCAATAGTTTGATGAAAAGCAGTATCAAAACAGGCAACCATAGTAGCATTAGGCACAGCTTTAGAAAAAGCTTTTATACCTATGATAGCAGCAGGGTTATGAAGCGGGGCTAAGTCTTTTATTCTTTCTATTTCTTCTAGAACTCTATCTGTAATAACAACAGAGTGAGAATATAAAACACCTCCATGAACAACACGATGTCCAACAGCTTTAATATCATCTAGTTTCTTAACAATACCTTTTTCCACAAGTTCTGTTAATAAAATATTAACAGCTTTCTCATGATTTTTAATTTCTTCTTTCTTATAGATTTTTTCATCATTAACTCTAATAGTATAATCACTGTCATTAGAGCCAATTCGTTCAAAACTTCCTTTTGTAATTACTTTTTCACTTGGCATATCATAAAGTCTAAACTTTAAAGTACTACTGCCAGAATTAACAGCTAATAATAGCATAAATCATCTCTCCTTTTACTTATTATATAATAATAATTAGAAAAGGACAAAAGTTTTTTATTTTTCATATTTGAAATAATATTTAATACTCTTCTTAAGAAGCCTTCTCCTAGTCTTTTTAACAATTCTTCTCTTGATTTTATTATTCTTAACTTTATAATTAACACCTAAAAAGGTAAATCCTTCAGTACTCTTATATATTTTAGTCTTATTATTAAACTCTAATAGATAATCTTTATTAACAATAGATTCTAATATTCTTAAAATATCTTTTAATCTTTCTTTACTACTATCTAAAATAATTCCATCGTCCATATATCTAATATAGTATTTACAATCTAAATCTTCTTTAATAAAGTGATCTAAGTCATTAAGATAAAAGACAGCAAGGAACTGAGAAGTATAGTTACCTATAGGAAGTCCTGTATCTTTCTTATAAAAAGTATTCATACCTATATTTCTAATAGTATTATTTATATAATCATGATTAGTTGTATTTAAGATATCTTTAATTAATAATAAATCTTCATTACTTAAGTATTTACTTAATTTATTAAGTAATACTTTATGATTAATATTATAGAAATACTTACTAAAATCAAATTTAAGGATATAAAAAGCACTAGATTTATTTTTAATCTTAATAAGATACTTGTCTAACAAATATCTTGCATAACTAGTACCTCTACCTAATCTAGTTGCACAGTTACTATCTATTAAGTACTTATCTAGAGGTAATAGAACTTTCTTACAGATAACATGATTAACTATTTTATCTTCTAAAGTACTACTCATAATAAGTCTTTTCTTCTTTTCTGTTAATGTAAAGATATAATAATTACTATAAGTATAACAACCACTATTAATTTTATCCACCAATATATTACAATTACTATAATAGTTCTTTTCAAATAAATATAACTTTCTCTTATTCCTAATACTTTTTCTAATCTTTAAATAAGCATCATTTACATCATTAAACTCTACTTTCACTTTTAATCCATCCATATATTAATTTTGTAATTGTAATATATTTCTTACTAATAGCAATATACTTATCTTTAGATATCTCTTTATAAGTATAAAGTTTATAAAAATATAAGTCTAACAACTTAATCTCCACCAACATCTTTCTTTGAATATAAATTCTTTTAGGTCTTTCTAAAGTATTTGTATAATACAAGTAATAAAGCAATCTATAATTAGAATCCATTATATTATTCTTAATAGTCTTATACTTATTATTAATATTTAAAATTATCTTATCAGTAACAATATCTATTTCTTTAAGCTTATTTTCAAGAACAAAATTACTCATAGAATCTCTCCATCTTAGAGATAATCTCTTCAATATTATCTAAGTACAAGCAACTCTTTAAGTTAATAGATAATTTATCAATTCTAGAAGCTAACATACCATATTCTAAATACTTAGAATATTTATTATCAGTAAAAGTAATAGGTTTATCATAGTAATAATTAATATGACATTTATTAAGTAATGATATTACTTTATTAATAGAAGTTCTTTCTATATAGAATGTTTCTTTATAAGGGGCATCTAAAAGATAACTAACAACATAACTATCATTTCTATTTACATAAATCATTACTCCTTTACGTTTAAAGTAAACTAAATTAGATTCCATATTTAACACTCTCCTATCTTTCCCTTAATGTAGCAAAAAAAAAAAAATCAAGCATTTTCGTAAAATTATGTACTTTACATAATTTTACTACAACACTTGACACAAACTATTGGACTAACCTTTCCTTTAGTTTTAAATTGTCAGATAGTGTATAAATAGTTTCATAAGTAATTACAATTCTATTATCTATCTAGTCTTTAGTGTTTTAACACAAGGAAATTACCTGTTCCTTTTATCTATACTATATAGACCTATCTATAATGCTAGGTTTAAAAGGAAATGCCGGACGCCGTTCGCATTGGACGGATTGTTGTTGTTCGCGTTGCCATTGTTGTTCACGTTCCACACGTTAGACGCACTGATGGTAATTCCCTGCTATAATCTATTTAACCTAATTATAGCCTTATTTAATTCAGTCAGCATTCTAGGTAATACATTCCCTAGAATG
>DVKQ01000094.1 GCA_018715925.1 Candidatus Onthousia faecipullorum | reverse complement strand
AAAAAATTTGTAAATTAAAAGTATCTATGCTATTATTACTTTATAAGATAAAATACAGGATGGAGGACGTGGTTATATGGTAAAAAAAGATGTTGTAGTAAAAAGTGTATCAGGATTACATGCAAGACCAGGTAGTGCTTTAGTAGAACTTGCTCTTACATTTAACTCAGATATAAAACTAATTCATAATGGTAATAGTATTAATGCAAAAGAAATACTAGAAGTTATGATGGGAAATATTAACTGTGGTGATAAATTAACTGTTGAAGTAAGTGGTGATGATGAACAAGAAGCTTTAGATGCAATATGCGAATATATAGAAAAGGGAGAAGAGTAGATGAAATACTTAGGTAATAAAGTAGGTAATGGTCTAGCTCTTGGAAAAGTTTATATAATAGATGCTAAAATTCCAGAATTAAAAGAGATTAAATTAACAACTGATGAAGAGATTACTAAAGAAAAAGAAGATTTAAAGACTGTTGTAGAGAGTGTTTGTAAAGATTATGAAAGATTAGAAGCTGAAGCAACTTCTGATGATATTAAACAGTTATGTAATTTTTATAAAATACTTTTAAGTTCTAATTCACTTATTACATCAATGGAAGAAATAATTGATGAACAAAAATGTGATAAAAACACTGCTATTACTAAAGTAATGAAAAGAAAAGCTGAGGAACTATCTTTAGTTGATAATGCCTATTTAAAGGAAAGAAGTAAAGATATAGAAGATGTTACTAATAAACTTCTTAGGAAATCTTTAAATATTAAAGAAGTCGACTTAAGCAAACTCACCGAAGATACTATTTTAGTAGCAGAGTCTATTCCACCATCAGTATTACTTTCTAATAATTTAGGTTATGTTAAAGGAATAGTTGCAGAGCTTGGTGGTAAGACAAGTCATGTTGCCATACTTGCCTCAACTTTAGGTATTCCATCAGTCTTTGGAATTAAAGAAGTTAGTAAGACTTTAACAGATGGAGAATTAATTTATGTTAATGGTAATGAGGGTTATATTGAAAATAATTTAACAGATACTAAGATTAATGAAGTTAAAGAGAAAATTAAAAAAGAAGAATTACTTAAAGTATCATTAGTTGATATGAAAGATAAACCTTCTTTAACAAAAGATAATAAATCATTACTCATAACTGCAAATGCCGGAGATTTATCAGAACTTGATAAATTATTAGAAGTTAATTCTGATGGTATAGGACTATTTAGAACAGAGTTCTTATTCTTAAATAGAAGTACAGCACCAGAAGAAGATTATTTATTTAATGTCTATAAGACTTTTGCAGAAAAACTTAACGGTAAACCATTAATTATTAGAACTCTTGATATCGGTGGCGATAAGAAATGTCCTTATATTGATATAAAAGATGAACAGAATCCTTTCTTAGGATATAGAGCGATAAGATATTGTTTAGATAATAAAGAGTTCTTTAAAGTAAGTTTAAGAGCGATTTTAAGAGCAAGTCATTATGGTAATGTTATGATAATGTATCCGATGATTTCATCACTTGAAGAGATATATAAAGCTAATGAGATATTAGATGAAGCGAAAAGAGAACTTGCTAGTAAGAATATACCGTTTAATAAAAATATTAAAGCAGGTATTATGATAGAAGTTCCAAGTGCAGCAGTTATTAGTGATATGTTAATAGATGAAGTTGATTTCTTTAGTATTGGTACTAATGATTTAATCCAGTATACAGTTGCAGTTGATAGATTAAATCCAACAGTTAGTGGTCTTTATAGTTTCTATAATCCTGGAGTTATTAGACTTATTAAAAAGACTATAGATTCAGTTAAGGGTAAAAAAGATAAGTTCGTTGGTATGTGTGGAGAGATGGCTGCAGATCCACTGGCAATTATCTTACTTGTTGGTTTAGGGCTAGAAGAGTTTAGTGTTAATGCTAGTATGGTCTTAAAGGTTAAAAAACTAATATCTATGATAGATAGTAGGGAAGCTAAGATAATAGCAGATAAAGTCTTAACTTTAAAGACTGCTAAAGAAGTAGAAGCTTATTTAGACAGTGAAGCTAAAAAAATATATGGAAAGTATTATTAAAAGGAGGAGACAATATGAAAGATAATAATATTTTATTAGCAAGAATTGATAACAGATTAATTCATGGACAAATAGTATGTCTATGGGCAGGGGCAGTAGGAGCAAACCTTATTGTTGTAGCAGATGATGAGACTGCAGAAAATGAAATAGAGAAAAGTGTTATGAAAATGGCAGCATCATCACTTGGCTATGATACAAGATTTTTTACTATTCAGAAGACTATTGATATTATAGATAAGGCATCAAGTAATCAACATATTTTATTGATATGTCAAACTCCTAAAGATTTAAGGAGAGTTATCGAAGGAGGTGTTAAGATAAAGGAGGTAGATATCGGTAATATGTATTATGATGAAGGTGAAGAAAAACTAACAGATAAGGTTTCTGCTAGTAAAGAAGATCTTGCTGATTTAAATTATATCAAAAAACACGTTGATAAAATTTATATCCAAGATACACCTGATTCACCAAAAGAAGAATTTTAAGGGAGGAAGAAAAAATTATGGAAATAACATTATTACAAGGAATAATTATAACATTAGTAGTTATGGTCCTTGTTGTTGACAGACATCTAGAAGCACTATTTATCTTTAGACCAATTATTGTTTGTCCTATAGTAGGTGCTATTCTAGGTGATTTAAATACAGGATTAGTTGCTGGTGGTATGGTTGAACTTGCTTTTGCAGGTATTGCAGGTATTGGAGGAGCAAGTGTTCCTGAAGCCTTACTAACTAGTGTTATGACTGTTGTTTTTGCTCACATTACAGGAAATAATGTAGCAACTAGTTTAGCTTTAGCATATCCATTTGGAGTATTATTACAATTCTTATGGACTGTTAGAAATACTGCTTTTACAGCTTTCAATGGTCCTGCAGAGCGTTATGCTAAAGAAGGAAATATTAAAGGATTGTTTAAATTATGTTTTTATGGAATAGTTATTACAAGTATTGCTACTGGTATATTAACATTCCTATCAGTATATGCTGCTCAAGAACCATTAAGAGCTTTAGTAGAAGCAATGCCAGATTGGTTAATTAATGGATTCCAAGTAGCTGGAGGATTACTTCCTGCTGTTGGATTTGCTATGTTACTTCGTGTAACTTTAAAAGCAAGATATGTTCCATATCTACTTGCAGGATTCCTTTTTGCAACTTTCATTCAAATAGACAATGTTCTACCAGTTGCAATTATGGGTGTAGCATTTGCACTTATGGAATACTTTAGAAGTGGTGAAAAAGAAGCTGCAGTTGCATCTTCAGGAAATGGAGGTGAAGCAAGTGGAATTTAAGACAAAGAACAAAAAACGTAAAAGAGTCGTAACAGATGCAGATTTAAATGATTTAGCTTTACTTTCTGTATTAAACCAATCATGCTTTAACTATGAAAGAATGCAAAGTATTGGTTTTACTGCAGGAATGGGACCAGCTTTAAAGAAGATATATAAAAATGACCCTAAGACTTTATCTAAAGTATTACATGATAACTTAGAGTTCATTAATACTCATAATACATTATTACCTTATTTACAAGGATTAATGTTATCACTTTATGAAGGTGGAGAAGATCCTGAAACAGTAAAGAAGATAAAAATATCTTTATTTGGACCTTTAGCAGGTATAGGAGATGCCTTATTCTGGTTTACATTACTTCCTATTACAGCAGGAGTTTGTGCTTCACTTTCTGATCAAGGAAATGTATTAGGACCAATAGTATTTTTCTTAGTATTCTTTGCTGCTTTCTTACTTCGTTTTCCACTTGCTAGACTTGGATATAAAACAGGTACTAAAGCTTTAGATAAAATCCAAGAAAATACTAAGAGAGTAAGTAATGCAGCATCAGTTTTAGGTGTTACAATATTAGGTGGATTAATTGCAAGTTATGTAACACTTACAGTTAAAACTACTATTGATATTGGACATGATGCTACTGTTAGTTTACAAACAGATTTCTTTGATAAGATTTTACCTAATATCCTACCATTTGCATTTACTTTCTTAGTTTATTTCTTATTAAGAAAGAAAGTAAATACTACAGTATTAATAGTAGGTATTATAATAGCATCAATTGTATTCTCATTCTTTGGAATACTTTAGTAAAAAGCCATTTAGGCTTTTTCTTTTTGTATAAAGATGATATAATTCTTTTAGAAAGGTAGTGTATTTATGAAACAAATTATAATAATAACAGGACATAATCATTTTGCAAGTGGAATCCTTAGTTCACTTACAATGATAGCAGGAGCAAAAGATAATGTCTTTGCTGTAGACTTTTTATCTGATGATAATGATCTTTCTTTAGAAGGTAAATTTAATAAAATAATTAGTGATAACAAAGATAGTGAGATTCTATTTATCTGTGATTTAATGGGAGGAACACCATTTAAAGTAACAAGTAAATTAGCTTTTACTAATGATAGTTATGAAGTAGTAACAGGTATTAATTTAGGGGGATTAATAGATACTTCTATGAAGTTAGATAAGATGAGTATAGGGGAATTAAAAACATCTTGTAAAGATGCTTCTATTAAATCAGTTATACCTTTAGAAAAAGTTATTACTAAAGAAGAAAGTAGTAGTGAAGGTATTTAAATGAAAAAAATAATAAGAAACGTTATAAGATGTAAAAGCTGTGGTGATATTATAGAATCTAAATATACTCATGATTATGTGACTTGTAAATGTGGTCGTTGTAGTGTTGATGGAGGGCACAGTTATTTAAGAAGAAGTTTCTGTGATTCTACTGATGACTATGAAGAATTAAGTGAATTTGAAGATGCGAATGAAAAGATAGATGATAAAAAAAGTGAAGATTAAGTTTTCTTCACTTTTTATATATTAGAATGTATTAGTTCTTCCTTTTAAAACAGGTACATGATCTTGATATGTTCCTTTAGTAAAGGCCATTTCACAAGATAGTAATTGCATTACTATAGCAGCTTGATAGAAGGCATATATACTTTCTTTCTCATCTATCACAATTGCCATATCACTAATATTAGCGATTTCTTTATCATTAGTAACTACATAAGTCTTTGCTTTTGTATCTTTTAGATAAGTAATAACTCTTTTAATATCTTCATTTGTTTTATCATCTACTGCAAATAAAACTACAGGATGTTTTTTGCTAGTTGAAGCAAGTGGACCATGACAAAATTCACTAGCTTTATATGGAATAACTGGAACTAAACAAGTTTCCATAACTTTAAGTGCAAATTCTTTAGCGATAGAGTAACTATAACCTCTAGCAATAGAATAAGCCATATCCATAGATATTAATTCTTTAGCCATAGGTTTAACATCTTCATATAAATCTAATGCCTTCTTAACTGATTCTATATATTTATTATCATCAAAGCTATCTTCTTCACCACTTAGACATAAAGCTAACTTAGTTAAGATATATAAAGTAGTAGTATATCCTTTAGTAGCAGCTCCGGCATTAGTCTCTCCAATTTCATTAAAGATATGTCTATCAGTAGCTTCTGCTACTAATGAGTTAGGATTATTAGTAATAGCAAAAGTATAAGCTCCAGACTCCTTAGCTTTCTTTAAAACAGTACTAACATCATATCCTTTACCAGACTGAGAAATAGCAATAACACAAGTGTTAGATAAATCCATATTACTATCATAAACAGTAAATATAGATGGATCTGCTATTTCTACTGGTTTTTTGTAATGTAATTCTAAGAAAAACTTACCAAATATTCCTCCATGAGTAGATGTTCCTCTTGCTACTATCATAAAGTTTTTAGGATTAAATTCTTTAATCTCTTTAGCAATAGTAGGTATTACATCTTTATTCTTTTCTATACAGGCCTCTAATGCTGTAACTTCTCTAATTTCTTTTAACATATTTGTATTATTCATTTAATCATCTCCCTACCTTAATTCTAACACAGTATTTTTTTTAAACAAGAAATAAAGAGTAAAAAGACACTTTCTTTACAAAAGAAAAACTAACAAACTTTTTTCTTTGCAACTAAAACAATCTCTGTAGGGAAAACATTACCTCCATAATATCTTAAATAAAAGTTATAGTTCTTATTAAAACCCTTAATTAATTTAGATATTCTAATCAAATCATCAAAGCCATGATAAATAGATATTAATAGAGTAGGACTATCATTTTTAATATGTTCCTTACATCCATTCAAAGCTTTAAATTCTGCACCTTCAATATCCATCTTAATAATATCTACTTTTTCTTTTATATCTTCATCTAAAGTAACTGCTTCAATATTTCCTTTACTATCATTTATAGTATTAGTAGAAGTATCAACACTACTAGTATTAAGACTTAAAGTAGTATTTTTATCATATAAAGCTTTATCTTTTATAATAATATCTTCATTAAAAATATATTTATCTTTAAGTGTGGCAATAGATGTATACGTAACTTCATAACAATAAATCTTCTTATATTCTTCTAAATAAGTATCTAAAAAGTCATCTACACTATCTCCTATATAACTACCAACATCTACATAAACTGTATCTTTAGTAGTTTTTACTAAATCAGGATCAAAATAATGTTTATAACAATTATCTCTAACTTCATTTAACATTACAAAGTCATAGTAATAATAATTTCTAATTATTGCTAGTAATATCTTTCTAGATTTATAATCTTTTAAGTTCTGATAAAGTACTAATAAATCAGTTAAATTATTCTTTAGAAAATTAACTATAATTTCAATCTCTTCAAAGTTGTTATTAATATAATCTAGGTTACCCCAAAAAGAAAATCTATTAATAAATGTCTCGATATTACCTCTTAATTCTTTGTTAAGTCCTAGATATCTATTTTTAATATTTAAATATACTTCTTCTTTACTCATTAATTCAAGCTTTTTGATTAAACTATAAAATTCATAATCAATTTTATTCATCATATCACCAATATAATCTATGTAAGTAAAGTTTAATTGTTTAAAAAAATATGTTAATATATTAACAAAAGGAGAATGATATTATGAGAAAATCTAAAATTAAAAATGTTAGAGTAATGATTGGTAGTGGAGAGCATTCTATGTTTATAACTGTACCAAAAGGTAAAAAAGTAATGCTAGAAGATGGTACTTTCATAAGAGCAGGGATAACTTCTGAAGAAGCAAAAAATGAATTTTTAGAGAAAGAAAATAAAATTATAGAAGAGATTGAAAAAGAACAGCTAAAAGAAAATGTTAAAAAGAAAGTCTTATCTATTTTTAAAAGAATATAACGAACAAATTTTTTATAAAAAAAGTATCTTGTTCGATTGATTTAGTGAATTATTTATGA
>DVKQ01000093.1 GCA_018715925.1 Candidatus Onthousia faecipullorum | reverse complement strand
GCAAAGAAATATAATATAAAGATAGAACTAGTTTATTATCCGCCATATCATTCTAAATATAATCCAGTAGAAAGATTATGGGCAAGAGTAGAAAATAATTGGAATGGATTTTTATTAGAAACAGTAGAAATTTGTTTAAACTTTATGAGAAACTTAACATGGAAAGGTGTTAAATCAGTTACTAAATTAAAAGAAGTTAAATATCAAAAAGGATTAACTATTGATAAAAAAGAGATGAAAAAGCTTGAAGATGAATATATTATTAGAACAGAAAGCATAAAAAAATGGAGTGTTATTATTACTCCTTAATTGTAACCTTTATTTTTGGAAAGTCCCTATATCCCACTTCTACATTATCAGGAATACTTCCTTCATAATAAAAATTATATCTTGCTACTCTATTATTTGGATTAGATAAATTTATTATAAACTCTTTACTACTATTAGATTCTACTGTTAAAGTATTAGTCTCTTTTCCATCTACTGTTAACTTATATGTCAAGTTACCTGTTACTATTCTAATAGCATTACTCTTCTCCTTACTTACTGTAAACATAGCATATGAAAAGTATCCTCCTACTATTAATAGAGTTATTATAATCATTACTATCATATATATCTTACTAAAACTTGTTTCTAATAACAATCTCTTCATATTTACCTCCCTCTAATTACACGTAAAAAAGAATAGAATACTCCTACTCTATTCTTCTTACACTATGAAAGAAAGTAGTTAAACTACCATTCTCTCTAGTTAAGCACCCCCTCGGGAAACTATTTGTGAACAGAAACTGGCTTTTACAAAATTGTAGAATGACAAGCTTTTTCCTACTAGAAATAGTATAAAATAACGATTTTTTTTATACTGACAAATTGAATTAGTCATATCTAAAACACTTTCTTTTTTATTAATTTAATATTATCATATTTTTAAAATAATCTCAATATATCATTAAACGTTACATATATCATTAATAACATCAATAAGAATAATCCTACTGCATGGAACTTCGCTTCTGTCTCAGGTTTAACTGGACTTCCTTTAATCTTTTCAATTATTATAAATAGAATATGTCCTCCATCAAAAGCAGGTAATGGTAATAAATTAATAAATCCTACATTTATTGATAAGAAGGAGAACAAATATAATATATTTGCTATTCCTCCACTTGCTTGACTTCCTACTACTTCATATATCCCTACAGGACCACTTAATTGACTTAATTTAACTCCACCAGTAAATAAATTTACTAAGGTAACCCACATTTGTTTAAATAAAGAACCAGTCTTTACTATTGTATATTCTAATGATGCTAGAAAGCCATGTTCTTCAACTCCCTGCATTCCTATACCATAGATATATCTTTCTTCTCCATCTACTTTAGTCTTTTCTGGTGTTATTTCATATGTTTCTATATCACCATTTTCTTTTTTTATTTTAAATTCTGTCCCGGCATCCGGATCTGCTATTGTTAAATAAAGTGATATATCATCTATAGTCCAAATATCATGACCATTAATTTCTAATATTTCATCACCTTTTCTAAGTCCAGCCTCATATGCTGGTGTTTCCTTCTCTACACTAGATAAAATCGGTTCAGTTGATGTCGCTCCCCATATTAAAGAGATAAAAAACAACACTAAAATAGCAGATATAAAGTTAAAACCTGCTCCAAAGAACATTACTAAGAACTTTTGCCAATGTTTCTTACCTGGAAGAGTTCTTTCTCTTGGTAAATCTTCAACTTCTCCTTCTTCACCTGCTAATTGACAAAATCCACCTATAGGAATTGCCCTTAAAGAATATTCTGTCTCTCCTTTTTTAAAACTAAATAGTTTAGGTCCCATACCAAGAGCAAACTCATAAACATAAATACCTGTTAATTTAGCAAATAAGAAATGTCCTCCTTCATGAATAAATATAATTGAACCTAGTAATATTATAAATAAAATTAATGTAACCATGTTGCCTCCTAAATTAATCCCATTACTAATATAAATGCTAATATTACAAAAATTAGACTATCAAAGCGATCTAATATACCTCCATGTCCTGGTATTAAATTAGAGAAATCCTTAACACCAAATGTTCTTTTTATACTTGAAAATACTAAATCTCCAAGTTGTCCTACAACTGCTAAGAAAAGAGTTGTAAGTACTAGTATTGCTAAAGAAATACCTGGATTTATTACTGTATAATAAAATGTAGTTGCTACAAAAGTTCCCATTAAAACTCCTCCTACAAAACCTTCTACTGTTTTATTAGGACTAATATCTTTAGCAAGCTTATTTTTACCTATATACATACCTGTTATAAGGGCAAAAGTATCAGTTATAACAGTTATAAGAAGTAGATAGATTAGATAATTTAAACTATAATTTCTAAGTACTAATACTAAATTAAATGATATATTTATAAAGACAAGAGAGCCTACTAAATATAGAGCATCATTAATATCATAATTATATTTCTTATCATCTTTTAATAAAGTTGGTAAAAGATATATTAAAACAATAAAACTAATAAGTTGATAACTCATCTTATAACTATAAATACTTTGATTATAAGTTAAGATACTTGCAAAAATTACAAATAGATAAGATATAATTTTTGTAAGTAGTGGAAACTCTTTTTTCTTTTCTCTTATTGTTATTAACTCATGCATCGCTCCTACTGATAGTAATGTCATAAGTATAGAAAAAGGTATACCTCCTATAAATAATAAAGGTACAAATATTAATATCATAATAATAGCACTGATAATACGTTTTTTCATATTAGTATTACCTCCAATCTTATAATAAGTATAATATATTTTTTACTTTTAGACAATAAGCTTAATTTATTTATTAAAATTTAATATTAATTTCTTTACACTACTTTTATCTTTAATATTAAGATAATTTTTATTCATAACATTACTATTTATATTTATACTTAGTAGTTGATTTAACTCTTTAGCTTTCTCTTCTAAAGATAAGCTTTTAGTCTCTTCATATTTAGTAATACTTGCAAGATATGCAATTATATGGGAATAATCAAATAAAGGAATATTATCTAATTCCATACTTGTATCTATTATTCTTAAATCTTTTAAACTAATATCTTTACCATGATATAATTCATCCATTAATTTAAAAAGTTTTATTTGTCCCCTTGTTGTAATTAAATTATCATTAATAGCGATAGAACTATCTGTTTGATATCCTAAAGACTCTAGATATTCTTTAAATAATAGTTCATTATAATAAGCTAAAAACTCACTAAAGATAAACCAATCTTCTGTATATTTATAATTACTATTATCATTATGAATCTTATGAGTATATTCATGAATCATAGTAAAAGAAGTTGAAATATTCTTATAGTTTACAATTTTTATATCATTAAAGATAAAATCTATTATTCCTCTAGCAATAAGTAAGTCATCTGCTTCTTCTTTAGTTAGAGAAATATATTTAAACTCATCATTAAGTTTATCTTCATCACTTGCATTAGAGTATTTTAATAATATATCAACATCATACATTGAGATAGTTGTTTTATCAAAGTCCTTAGTATAACAATTAAAATAACTATCTAGATACTTACTTACTAAAGATAGAATCTCATCATTAGAAAAATATCTTAAAGGTCCATTATTATCTTTTCTATTAATATCACTCAAAGTTAATAAGAGTCTTCTATAATCATAATAATTCTTTTTAAGATATTTATACTTTTTAATATCACTATAAATATCTATTAATTCACTTCTAATTACATCATAACTATAATCCATGATTTCCCCCAAACATAAAAGGATTACCTTAAGTAACCCCTAAAATTTATCAATATTAATTTTAACATATTTGTTATCTTTTAGAGAACTACTAGCTTGTACTAAAGTTCTAATAGCATTAGCAGTTCTACCATTTTTACCGATAACTCTACCAATATCAGAATCTGATACTAAGACTTCTATAATTATTTCCT
This sequence comes from Candidatus Onthousia faecipullorum, assembly GCA_018715925.1. Classification (GTDB taxonomy): domain Bacteria; phylum Bacillota_I; class Bacilli_A; order RF39; family UBA660; genus Onthousia; species Onthousia faecipullorum. The sequence continues at coordinate 1,392 of DVKQ01000093.1, read as the reverse complement.
TATCATTTTCACTAGGAAATTCCTTTACAGAAACAGCATCTTCATCTTTAACAATATTTTTAATTATCTTTTCTGTTAATTCTACTAAAGTCATTATTTTGTTTCCTTTTTATCTTTAGATTCAGCAAATTTTTTCATAATACCTGCATCTTTAAATAGATTTCTAACAGTATCAGATGGAATTGCTCCATTATTTAACCATTTAAGAGCAACTTCTTCATTGATCTTAACATCTTTTTCATTATTAATAGGATTATAAGTACCTACTAATTCTAGATATTCTCCATCTCTTCTACTTCTAGAATCTGTTGCAACTATACGATAAAATGGTCTTTTCTTAGCTCCCATTCTCATTAATCTTAATTTTACTGCCATATTTACAGCTCCTTTCTTTTTTACTGTTATAATTATACATAAAAAGATAAAGACTGTCAACCTTTTTTTGTTAACAGTCATTATGAGCTATTCATTTTAATAGAACTATTCTGTGGGATTATCTAGATAGTCCTCATTTACTTCTTCATCAATTCTCTCATTTATAGCATTATCACTATCCATAATCTCTTCCCAATCATCAACTTCATCTAGAGTATTTATACGTACTTTAGTATCGCCAACTAATTCAATACCTAGGGTTTTATCTATAATACAATTAACAATATTGCCATTTACTTCAGCTTTACTACAACTTGGTCCACTTAAACTTCTAATAATTACTTCTTCATTTTCTGTATCATCTGTTCCTTGAACATTAATGGTTTCTGTATAGTTTTTAGTATCTTTTAAGACTTCTGTTTTAGTATCATTATCATAAGAATACCAGATATTAATATCATAACTTCCATTAATGGTAACTACTCCGTTAGAAAAAGTTCCACTAAAATTATGATTAATTACCCAACAGCCAAGAATTGTATTAGGGTTATTAGTTACTTGTAATGATAAGTTATCAGTAAATTGTTTCTTACCTTTACCAATAACTGCTTTTGTTACTATTTCTTTATACGAAGCCATGCGTTTCCCTCCTCTAATTTAGTCTATGCTTTAACTAGTTAAAAAGTACAAAAAACTGATAGAATAACAAAAAGAAAGAAACAATCACATTTCTTTCTTTAGTTATAACTAGTTATTATTTTTTGCTTAATTATTTAGTTCTTCTAGTTCTTCAATACTTAATCCAGTATTTCTAGATACTACTTCTATAGATATGCCATCTTTAAGGAAATTCTTAGCAATTTCTATTTTTTCTGCTTTAGCACCTGCATCATAACCATCATCAAATCCATCAAGTCTCGCAGAATTTATTTCTTTTCTTCTAACTAACTCTACATTATAATCTGTTCTAAACTTATCATCTTCATTTAGTCTTTCTAACTTATCCACGATATATAA
>DVKQ01000092.1 GCA_018715925.1 Candidatus Onthousia faecipullorum | reverse complement strand
TTTCTATAACAATAATATCATATTACATTAAATTACACAACATAAAAATGTAAAAAAGTTGACATAAAAAAGGCCTTATACTAAAAGGCTTTAATGCGTATTGATAATAGAGACAACTGCAAAACTCGGGAGATAGTTTTGTACTATCTTTTTTTATATAATAGGAAATTTATCCTGAAAAATCGAAAAAATGTATTGACAAACATATCTTCTACGTAGTACACTTAAGTTACAAATATTAAGCAGAGGTGTTCGGATTATGGAGATATATAAAGCATATAAATTTAGATTATATCCAACTGATGAACAAAGAATATCAATCAACAAAACTTTAGGATGTAAAAGATTTGTATATAATTATTATCTTAATTATTTAAAAGATAATAATAGTATAAATAGATTTGATTTACATAAAGATTTACCTAAATTAAAAGTAGAAAATGAATTTTTAAAAGAAGTAGATTCAAGTGTATTATGTTCTGCTGTAGATGATTTATGTAAAGCATTTAATGATTATCATGCTAAAAGAAAAGGTTATCCTAAATTTAAAAGTAAATTTAGTAAACACTCTTATAGAACTAGTTGTGTAAGAAGTAGTTATAAAGGAAAAGAATATAGTAATATAGAAGTAGATTTATTGAATAGATTTATAAAATTACCAAAACTAGGAAAAGTAAAAATAAGAGGATATAGAAATAAAGATAAAATAGAAGGAAAGATATTAAATGCTACTATAACAAAAGAATCTACAGGTAAATGCTATGTAAGTGTAGTAGTTGTAGAAGATATCTTAATAGAGAAAGTAACACCTACTAGTATAGTAGGAATAGACTTAGGTATAAAAGATTTAGTAGTAACAAGTGATGGTATTAAATATAGTAATCCGAAAGTAATAATGAAGTTTGAAAAGAGATTAAAAAAATTACAAAGAAAGTTATCAAGACAAGTTAAAGGTAGTAAAAACTATTTGAAGACAAAAGAGAAAATAGCAAGATTACATGCTAAAATTAAAAATTATAGAAAACATTATTTAAACAATATAGCTAATGAGATAGTGAATGACCATGATATTATAGTAACAGAAGATCTATTAGTAAAAGATATGTTTAAAGATAAGAAAAAAGCATTTAATAAAAGTCTATCAGATGCATGTGTTAGTACATTTCTTTCTTTAATGGAGTGGAAATGTAAAATAAAAGGTAAGATTTATTATAAGATAAATACTTATTATCCAAGTAGTCAAATATGTAGTCATTGCGGATATAAGAATAGTAAATTAAAAGATTTAAGTATTAGAGAGTATGATTGTCCAGAATGTGGATCACATCATGATAGAGATATAAATGCAAGTTTAAATATCTTATTTGAAGGATTAAAGTTACACTATAATTTAGTTAGTATAGTATAGATAATGTTTTAGATAAATAAAGATTAATAAGAATAAATAATATTCGAGTACGGTAGCGACTATCGGAATTTAAGCCTATGGAGAATAGGGGTTACTCTATCTAAGAAGTAGGAATCCTTGGAGGTAACGACAAGGGCGAAATAAAATTTATTTTATTTTATTTGTTCTTTAACATTTTATCATAGTAGTTGAATAAATCTTCAAAAGCATTATAATGAACTATTTCTCTTTGTCTAAGCCATAAAAGAGGTCCGATAACATCAGGATCATCTGTTAAGTCAATTAAGTTTTCATATACTGCTCTTGCTTTTTGTTCTGCTGCCATATCTTCCATTATATCTGCTAGTGGATCTCCTGTAGTTGCAAAATAAGCAACGGTAAATGGTACGCCATTAGAATCAACTGGATATAAGGCGTTTCTATGTTCCGCATAGTTAGATGCAAGTCCTGCTTCTTTCATTTCTTCTACAGTAGCATCTTTTAATAGTTGATATACCATAGTAGAAATCATTTCAACATGAGCAAGTTCTTCTGTTCCTATATCCGTTAACAATGCTTGTCCTTTTTGATCAGGCATAGTATATCTTTGATTAAGGTATCTAAGGGCAGCGGCAAGTTCACCATTACTTCCTCCATATTACAAAAGAGACATTTATATAAAATAAGTCTTAAATTACTAAATTTAATGAAAAAAGCTATTTAAAATTCGCTATACAGTTCCGAGGAACTTATAACAAAAGGGACACTAATTGTAATATACCTCTAAAGTATTAGTGTTAGAGTCAAATTCTATTTTATTAATTAATATATGAACTATTTCATTTTTTTCTTTTATAGATATATTTTCATTATTTAGTATCTCATAAACTTTTTTCCCATTTTCTATAATTTCTTTTTTTCTTGTTTCTGCTTTAGGTTTTTCAGTATTATTAAGTTCCTTTGTTAATCTTTCTTTTTCTTTTGTTAAAATATCTTTATTTTCTTTATATTCTTCAAGAGTATCTATTCCATCACGATAAGCTTCCTTTATTCTTTTTTCTTTGTCTTTAAGTTGTTCTAATTGATGTTTAATAATAGAATATTTATCAGTTTCTTTCCTTTCTTTTTTATTTGGTACTATATGGTCAATTGTTCCATTATTGATGGTATCTTTTATAGTATTTATTATTAATTGGTATACTTCTTCAATAGAAAGAGTAGAGGAGTTGGAACATTTACCCTTATTATATCCATTACAACGTAATTTTGTCTTATTGCAGGTTACCATAGTGCAACCGCATTCCTTACATCTTATTAAGCCTTTAGTCCAATGTTTAGGGTTATTATCAATATGTTGTTTAGGTTTTTTCCACTTATTATTTTTTGTTAGTTTTATTTGTGTCATATCCCATAGTTCGCTTGAAATAATAGGAGTATGTTTTCCATTTGTGATAATTGTATTAGGATCATCAAAATCATAAGTATCTTTTCTTCTTCCTGGAGTATATCTTAATTTTCCAATGTAAACTGGATTATTGAGTATATAATATATAGTTCTATTTTCAAATTTATTTCCTCTTTTAGTTTTAATCCCTAATTTGTTAATATTTCTAGCAATTTCCATCATAGGTAGATTATCTATGGCATATTGTTCAAATATTAGTTTAACAATTTCTGCTTCTTCACTATTAATAACAAGTTTATTATCTTCTACATTATATCCAAAAGAAGGGTTAGTTTGCAATTCACCTTCCGAATGCTTTTCAAGTTGACCTTTCTTTACTTCACTAGATAAGTTTAAAGAATAATATTCTGCGAATGCTTCAAAAAATGCTTCCAAAATAACACTAATCTTATCATCAGGATCTAATGGTTCTGATATTGAGATAACATTTATACCATATTCTTTTTTTAATAATGATTTATATACTACAGAATCTTCTCTATTCCTAGAAAATCTATCAAATTTATGAACTAAAATTACATCAAACTTTTTTGCTTTAGCTTGTTTTATCATTTCCATAAATGCAGGTCTTGTTTTAGCTTTTCTACCAGATATACCTTCGTCAGTAAAAATGTATTGAGGATCTATAAAAATATCATGCTCTGATGCATACTTTTTAATTGCTTTTAATTGTGCAGATAGAGAGTAACCATCACGAGCTTGTTCATCAGTTGACACTCTTCTGTAAACAGCACCTATTTTCATTGTAACACTTCCTTTTTATATTTTAGACCTTTTGGTCTATTCTTTGTTTCTGGAATTAAACTTTTATTATATGCATGCTTAATATTTTCACTATGAGTACACCATTCTAAATTTTTTACATAATTATTTTGCTTATTTCCGTCTATATGATTAATTTCAGAATAATTATTTGGATTAGGAATAAAAGTTTCTGCCACTAATCTGTGGCATAAGTATAACTTTTGCTTGCCTTCTTTTGTTAATAATATTTGTACATATCCTCTCTTTTTATTAACGTGAGCACATAATATCTTTTCTTTAGTTAAATAAAATTGCTTTTGCTTACCTTTTCTTATACGTGCCTTTGATTTTATCCTCCCATAATTACTAACTTGATAGTAGTTTTCGTAACCTTTTATATCTTTCCATATTTCAGTTTCTATTATATTCATTTATACCATCCTTTTTTATTTGTTTTGTGACTTTTTTTGTGATTTTTTTATTTGATTTTTTTAAAAAAGTAAGATACAATAATATAGAAAAACTCCTATATCATTGTATAGAAAAACTTCTATGTCATTGTTATAGTTTTAGTTGGTAGCTAAGTAGTTTTTCATTTGATCTCGTATGCCAGTACGAGGTCTTTTTATTTTTCTTTTTCTTCAAGCATCTTATCAATTTCATCTTGTCTATCTCTTATGAGTTTAAATATCATTTTTATTTCTTCATCAGATAGCACATAGTTAGTTTTTCGTTTATCTGATTATATAATTCTTCGTCACTCATACGTTCGTCATTTTTCATATATTATTACCTCACTTGTTATTGTCTTTATTTTTAATAAGAGAAATTAGTTTGTTGACACACCATTTTATTGGAATGTAAAATAGGTATTTAATTATTAAATATGGTATATATATGAATATTAAGTATAAAATATTTGATACTAAATAATCACTTACTTTCCAACTAGTTGTAACATAAGTTCCATTTCTTACTTTATTGATGGTTCTAACTCTTGTTCTCATTATTCACCTCTTATCTAAAAGTTTTTATAAAATTAATTATTGTTTTCTTTTTTTCACTGTCCATTTCCTTTAATAGTTCTAAAATTTTTAAATCATCATCGTCAAGATCGTAATTATGTATACATTTGTTTTTATTAACTGCATTTATACTTTCATTAGATACTTCGCCAGAATTGATTAATAAATCATTAATAGTCATGTTCATTGCTTTTGCGATTTTTTCTAAAGTATCTATCGTTACACGGACACTTTTTCCACTTCGTGGATCTATACCTTTTTCAATGCTATCAAGATGTGTATGACTTATACCACATTTTTTTGCAAATTCTCTCAAAGACTGATTACCTCTATATTTTCTAATATAAGAGCCTAAATTGTTTTTTATACTTAACACCTCCTAATAACATTGTATTGTATAGTTTACATCATTTCAATAAAAAAATCAAGAAAAAATGTTGTTTATGCTTGACACCAACAATGCTGTAATGTATGATTAACATAGAAAGGAGGAACTATGAATAATTGTTTAAAAGAAAAAAGATTAGAAAAAGGATATTCACAACTTGAATTGGCTGAAATTGCTAAAGTTTCAAGAGCTACTATTATTAGAATAGAGCAAGGTAATTTAAAATATTTGAAAAGTGATACTATGTTAAAATTGGCTTTAGCTTTAGACAGTGATATAAGTGATATTTTTTTTAAAGATTTTGTAATGCAGACACAACAAAATAGCGATATAAGTGGCGATTATGAAGTTGAAGAAGGGAGATAAAAAGATAAAGATATGCAAGAATTAAAAAAAGTATTGATTAAAGATTTAACCGATAAGATAAAAATGCTTGATGGTAAAGATAAAGTTGAATTATTAAAACTTATTCTTGAATATGAAAAAGGAGAGTAAATGTTATATAGAATATTTTTAGTATTTATTTTATGTTTAGTTTATTTTATTGCTAATTTATATTGGCATAAAAAAATAATTGATGGTAAGTGGGTATATACAATTTACTCATCAATTATACTAATCACTTGTACTTTATTTGTTTTGACAGCTCAATAATCAATTTGTTGCTTTCAAAAAATAGTATTTCTGTATCATCTTTTGATTCGACTAACTTTGTAAAAAATGTAGTGTCAATTTCAAAGTATAGTAAGAGAGAATACAAAGAACTAAAGAATATTTCTTCATCTTTGAAAGTTACTGAAGCTTTATATTTACCTAGTGCTTCTGCAAAATTAGCTAAAGCATCTCTTTTTGCTAAATCATAGTTCTCTATTTGCTTCATTTTTATCTGAAATCGATTGTTTATTATGGCAACAATTATTGGAGAAATAATTGCAGATAGAGCTAATATAACTGTTATTGTAATTGTTAAATCAATTTTCAAATTATTCACCTCACTTTCATTTAGTTTAATTGTAAATGAGGGGAAAAAGAAAATCAATACTAAAGCTACCAACTAAAATATGATGAATAAAATAATATAGGAGGGGACTTAAATGAGTAAGTTAAAAATAAAAGTAATAAATCCACCTCAAATAGAACATCAAAAAGAATTAATACAATTAATTAAAGAACATATACAAGAAAATTATTATTAATTTAGAAAGGAAAGGAGATATGACACTTTATAAAAAAAGAAAGATTAAAGCTCCCCAGCCATTAATCTTCTGTTAAATAAATTAACATCTTTATTTTATCACAAAGTGTCATAATTGTAAAAATTATGAAAAAAAGAATGGTTTTAAGAAATTGGGTAAAGGTTGCTTTATTAATATTATTAGGAATTATTGCAGTATTTGTTATTGCTAAATTAGTTTATAACAGTTCTGATAATTTTGAAAAGTATGCAAAAATGTGTGATCAAGAAAAAGGTTCTATTTGTTCTTATTATGAAGTTAGGAATTATATGTTAATTAATGACTAATAAATCTGTTTCATTTTCTAATTTAGAAGAAGATGACAAGTTAGTTACTTTTCTTGATTACAATGATTTTGTTAAAAAGTATAGAAGTCTAAAATTTTATTGTCCGAAAAGTTATAAATATGTATGTTTTCACTTGTTGAAAAATTTGAAAGTTAGGGATACTGGCAAGTATATTGCATCTATTCCAACTGACTTAATATTTTCACAGGTGTATGGCGAAGTACAACTTATTTATAGTGTTATTAACGGAAGAATAGTTATAGAGGATTTATGCCCTGCTGACTTTCTGTTAGAGGGATATGCAAGAGTTTTAGATACTTATAAAGGCATTCCTTATAGAAATGCTAAAGATATATTTAAGATTAATTTAATTTTAAAAAGAAAGGAGTTAGAAGAACTTGAAAACTAAAGATGAGATTATTGCAGTTATAAATGCCATAGATAAGCAATTAGAGACGATTATAGATGTAGATACCATACGAAAGTTAAATGCAGAAAAACAGGCTCTTTTGTGGGTTATAGGCGAATGTGAATTGAACGAAGTAGGTAAGTTATGGCTAGAAGAATAAAAAGCTATGGTGGGCAACAAGAGACATTACCTATTAGAGATAAAAAACTTTTAGATAGAGTTATGACTTTTTTAAAACAACAAATAGATCATGCAAAAAGTGATGTTAAGAAATATCAGGCTTATAGAAATTATATGTTGTTTCTAATAGGATTTAACACAGCTTTTAGAGCAGAAGATTTACTGCAATTAAGAGTTAAAGATGTTATAAAGGGTTATATATCTATTAAAGAAAATAAAACAGGAAAAATGCAAAATTTTAGAATGAATAAAAAGCTTCATGAAGAGATATTAAAATACATAGAAACTTATGATTTAAAAGAAAATGATTATCTTTTTATGGGGCAGAAGAAGAAAGATACATATAAAGGTATAACTAAAGATGTTATCTATCCTATTACTAGGCAGAACTGTAATGAAGTTATATTTCCAAAAGTTATTAAGGCTTGTGGTATAGATTTTAAATTTGGTTTACATAGCTTAAGAAAAACCTTTGGATATATGTATATCTTAAATGGTGGTAATGTTTTAACTTTAATGAAAATGTATAATCACGACGAGCCAGGCACAACTTTGTTATATGTTATGTGGAATAAAGAAGATGCAGAAAAGGCTAGAGAAGCTACATTTATAGGAGGAAAATAGCAAATGAGTTCATGTTATTCAAATAATAAAGAATCTTTTAATGAAGCAGTACTAGGGTTAAAAAGCCCCTCATTAGAATTTGCAAATGCATGTAAACCAATACCAACTGCTATAGAAAAAGAGTTAATGTTAAATGTATTTCGTTTATATTACAGAAGAGTAAAAAAAGGGAGAAAATACAAGTTAAAATTAACTAAATTTGGCAAATCCATGAACAGATTAGAAAGAAAAATAGATATACCATTTATAGAGAAAAATAAGTTAGGAGGAAAATAATGAAATTAAAATATAGTGATATGACATTAGAACAATGTTATAATGTAGGTTTAATTTATGAATGTATATGTGATGCAGATAGTAAAAGTATAAATGCTAACATAAAAGAAGAATATAATAAAGCATTTGATACATTGAAAGAAATGTTTGATAGTTTAGCTGATACATTTGTTAGTATATGTAATCATATCATCCCTGTATTAAAAGACCTATTAAAGACACCTTATAAGAGGGTGAAAAAGGGTAAACGATACATCTTAAAAAGAATTAAATAAGATACTAAAAATGGTAAATTAACGAGATTAGGTAAGTAGTGCAAGTTTTTTAAGATTAAAAAAAGAAAAATACTAATTAAAGTATTGATAAATAAGGAAATATGAAAAATAAAAGCAATTAGCAAAAACTTTACAGTTTTAGGGGTTATGTCAAGTTTTTATAGAGGAAGAGAGGAGAGGTAGTAATGAACATATATTTTATAGTTTTGTGTGTATTAATGACTTTGAATTTAGGTATTGCTATGGCAAAAGATGGAGACTCAAGAGAGGGAGAAAGATATAGCTTTATAGTCACACTCATAGCATCTGTTATTCAGTTTGTAATGGTTTATATGGCTATTGAAACAGGATTTTAAAATGAGGTTCAAGGATAAGTGCGATTTGTGTGGTAATTGGAATTATTGTAAAGGATATGATGATAAAGTTTTATGTCCTAATTGTATTAATAAATTAGAGAGTAAGAAAGTAAGAGTAAATTTACAATTAAGCTTTTTTGAGGAGGTTACTAATGATAATATTAAAAGTTTTAACTATATTTGCAACGATAATTATATCAATAATAGGAATATTTATAATTCTAGCTTTGATAAAAGCATTCATTGAAGAATTAAAAAAGTAAAGAAAGGCTAGGGGTTATTATGTCAAAATATGATACTACTAAATTTAGTTGGCTAATGTTAAATGAAGATTTTTTTGATGATGATGCAATACAATGGCTTGAAGAACAGCCTAATGGTAAAGAATATTCTTTGTTTTACCTAAAATTATGTTTGAAATCTTTAAAAACGAATGGGATATTAATTAGACAAGTAGGACAAATGCTAGTTCCTTATGATGCTTCAAAGTTAGCAGAGTTAACTAGAATAGATGTCGATACAGTTGTTGTTGCTATGGAACTTTTACAAAAAATAGGATTAGTAGAGATTTTAGAAAATGGTGAAATTTATTTAAGTCAGATTCAAAATATGATAGGTTCTAAGTCTATTGGTGCATTTAAGAAACAACAACAAAGAATGCTTAAAAATGAAGAAAAGACAACTAGCGGACAAGAGGCGGACAAGTGTCCACCAGAAATAAGAAATAAGAATAAAGAAATAAGAAATAAGAATATAGATATTAATTTAATAACTACTACTACAACTAATATTACTAAATATATAGAAGATAACTTTAAAAGAGATATTGTTCCTTTAGAGAAAGAGAAAATAAAGTCGTGGTTGTCGGTGTTTGATGAAACGATGATTAAGAAAGCTGTTGATATTGCTATTTTAAATAATAAATTTACTTTCGCTTATATTAGTGGAATATTAAATAATTGGGAAAAAGCAGGTATTAGCAGTTTAGAAGATATTGAATCTAAAGAAACAAAATATAAAAATAAAGAGCCAACTGATGATGATTACAAAGAGATATATGATTATGACTGGTTAGAAGATGAAAGTGAGGATACTAGCAATGACGATAAAAAAACTATCTAAATTATTTTTCATAAAAAAACAGATTAAGCAATTAAAAGAAAGAATAAATAGTATTTCTGAAATATCTAGTTCTTCTTTTAAAGATAACAATGTTCACACTAATAAAGTTAGTAGTCCTGTTGAAAATATTGCAGAAACTAAAATAAAACTAAAAGATAATTTAGAAAAGAAATTAAAAAAACTATATGATGAGGAGCTAGAAATAGAAACCTTTATTGATAATATTGATGATGTTGAAATTCAAACTATTGTAAGAATGAGATTTATAGATTTAAAGACTTGGAATGAGATAGGTAAAGAACTTCAATATGATAGAACAAGTCCTTATTACAAAATAAAAAATTATTTGGAAAAGCATAAGGAAGATGAAGAAGATAATGAAGATGATGAAAAATTATAAGAAAGAAATTAATACATTAAAAAATGAAGTAAGTAGTTTAAGGAAAATTATTAAAGATGATCTTTATAAAGGCTTTTTAAATCAATTATCAGAAAAGGAAAAGATAAGTTCTTTAGAAAAAACAGTTAAGAGATTAAAGAATAGCAATAAAAATTTAAAAGAACGTATGAAAGAATTGGAGGGTAACAATGGAAGAACAGTTAGGATTAGAAAGAATAAAAAAACTATCAGCAGAAGTTAAAGATAAAGCAGTTTTAAAGATTATAAATTATCTTTTATCAAGAAAAGATATGAATGAAAAATATTTAAATGAAGAAAAAAGTTTAACTCAGATGATAGAGTTTATAAAAGCAAAGGCTAAAGAAAAAGCAACTAATGGTGTTGCTATGATAGAAGATGATGAAGTGTATAGTTGGGCTATTCATTATTTTGATGAGTCTAATAAAGACTTAAAAATATCAAAAACAAAGTCAGATGTTGAAGTAAAAGAAGAAAAGAAATCTACAGTTAAAAAGAATAAAAATTGGATTCCAGAAGGACAATTAAGCTTGTTTGATTAAATGTATATCAATAAAAAAACAAGAGATAAAATCAATGAAATAAACACTTTTACTGATGCTTTTAGAAATAGTATAGGCTTTGAGAAATGGTTAGATGATAAGAAAAAATATATTGGAATAAAGGAAAAAAATAAATGTATTTGTTCTAAATGTCAAAAAGAGTTTATTAGTAATAAGAAAATAAATGATTATGATACTTGTCCTAATTGTAATCAAAAGCTATTAATAAAACGAAGTAGAAGATTTGATGATAAAGAGTATTGTATGTATTTGATTAATTACAAAGATGATAATTATATATTAAGAAATTATAAAATTAGAAGTTATTTAGGTTCTAATGATAGTATGAAACATATAATTACAGAATATGGTAGGCAGTTAATAGATAATGAAGGTTATGTAGAATTTTCTTCAATTATTAATACAATGAGAAAAACTCTTAGTGGTTACTTTTATATAAATTACACAGAAGATGTTTCCTATTGGAAGCCTGAATTATATGTATCTACTTATGGTAGTTGTTATGTCGATAATGGTACTGTTAAAAGTAAATATTTTAATCCTAGAGACATATTTATTAATTCTGATGAAGTTAATGTTGAACAATTGCTAGGTGGCTTATATGAGAATAATTACTCATTAGAATTGTTATCAAAAGCAAAACTTTATAATTTAGCAAATGATTATTATTGTTTTAAAAAGGGTAAGTTTGAAGAAGTTTTTGGCTTAGATAGAAGTTATTTAAAATTTATGCAAGATAACAACATTACATATAATGAACTTGAATTATTAAGACAGTTAAAGATAAAAGATTACTCATTAATTAAATTCTTTTCTAATGTTCCAGCACATTTATTAAAAGAACTATTAGAACTTTGTAATCCTTATGATTTAATTAATTATAAAATTGTTTCTAAAGATGCTTATTTATATTGTGATTACTTAAGAATGGCTAAAGAATTAAAGTATAACCTAAAAGACAAAAAAATATTATATCCTAAAAAGTTAAAAGCGAAACATGATCAACTGATGAAAGAAATTCAAATAAAAAAAGATGAGGCTTTGAGTAAAAAAATAAAAAGAAGATATAAGAAATTATTGTCTAATTATTATGAAGATGATAAGTATATAATTTATCCAGTTAAAGATATTAATGAACTTATTGATGAAAGTAGTCAGCAAAATAATTGTGTAAAGACTTATGCAGAAAGATATGCAAAAGCAGAGTGTGATATTTATTTCATGAGATTATCAAATGCTAAAGATAAATCATTGGTAACTGTAGAGGTAAGAAATAATGAGGTAGTTCAACAAAGAACCAAAAATAACAATGATACTACAAAAGAACAGAAGAATTTTTTAAAAAAATGGGAAAAAAATATTTTAAGAAAAGGAGAAGAAAAATATGTTTAAATCAAAAAATAAAATAAATGAAGATAAGAAATATAAAGGAACAACATTATTTGTAACTAAATATGATGATGTTGATGTGGAAGTTTTATTAAATATAATTGTTAAAAATATTGAGGGATATGTTAGGCAAGAACATAAAATGCCAGAAAAGTTAAGATTAACTTATAATAGTTATTTAAAGATTATTAATTATAAAAGCAGTTTAATAGAAAAACGAGATGGCAAAAGTTATACATTTGGTGTTGAAATAGAAATTTAGAAAGGGGAAATATATATGAATAATAAGCAAGTTGCAATAGTTAGTGTTGCTAGTACGTTAGGAATATTAATAATATTAGCATTTATAATTGCTATAATTCAAACAGGAACAGTAGAAGTTATTAAAGAAGAATTAATAGACGAATATTGCAGTAACATTCCTTTAACAGATGCACGAGACTTGGAGGTTTGCAATGAATAAAAGTGCGAGAGAGATGTTTGAAAAATTAGGGTTAAATTATTCAAATAATGGTTATCAAATATGTTATTATGATGATTTCGAAGATAAATATATATGGTTTTTCACAGAAACACAAACAATAGAAATTAACTTTGACATTAATGTTTACTATTTGAAAGCAATAAACCAACAATGCAAAGAATTGGGGTGGTTTAATGAACTATAAAGAAAGATTAAAACAATACCTAGAAGAAGATGTTATATATAGTGAATATAAAAGTGGCAGGTGCGATATGAGTGATTTTGATAATTTCTGTATAGAACATTGTAAAGATATAGAGTGCCTCTTAAAAGAAAATGAAAAACAAAAAGAAGTAATTGATAAGTTAACTAAAACTATTTATGAAATAGATGAATTAAGAAAAACGACAGGTGGCTATCCTAGCAACTATATTGATAATTTATTAGATACTTTAAAAGAGGTGGAATAATGGATAAAATAATAGATTTATTTACTACACCACAAGCAGAATTAACTTATATGGACCAACTAACTATAGCCTTAGCTTTGGTTATACCATTAACAATAATTTTAGCAATTGTTTATTTTATAGCTAAAAAGAGGAACAAATGAAATATAGATTATATGTTACTGGTACTAATGGCTATTATAATTTAGGTACATATACTAAAGATGAAACGATATTCTGTTTAGATTGGTTAATATTGGAGCAAAAAACTAAAGAAAAAATATTGGGGATAGAATGCAATGAAGAAGATAATGTAGAATTTCCAGTGTTCTTATATATGGGACATATAGCAGACTATGCAAATTTTAAGAGATACTTAAATAACCAAGATGAAGTTAGAGTTACTAAACAATTTAGGAAGAGGAGATGATAGTAATGGAAGAGATAACTTTAGATGTCATTCCAATTTATAAAAATGAGATATTTCCAACAAAAAATGAATATATGCATTTCGTTAACAAGAAAGAAGAAAGCATATCTAAAACAAAAACATTAGAACACATGATACAACAAATAAGTGATTTGTTTTATGAATGTAATTGTGTAATCATTTTGGAAAAAGGAAAGGTTATAGAAATTCTAGTTAAAGAGAAAAGTATGTTAACGAGGTGTTATTAGTAATGAGTGAAGAAGAACTAAAAAGATTAAAACAAATAGAATGTTCAAATTGGGAAGTTAATATTGTTGATAAAGCAGTAGCAGTCATTAACAAATATCAGAAAAAGTATAAAATATTAGATAATTATAATGAAATATTTAAATTAGATTTTATGTTAACTAAAGCAAACATAGATCATTGCTTTCGAACTAGAGATGTTGCTAATAACAAATTTTATCAAATAACTATAAATAGTATATTTGGTGGAAGACTAATATCGGTAATTGAAGGTGATGGAACATATGGTGCCAATCAAGATTTACTTGAAATAATGGGGTGCTTAACTCTTGATGAATTAAAAGAAGATACTGTTAAAGGATATTTGACAGCAGAAGAAGCATTTGAACGAATTATTAGTGAGATAAAAAAAGAGCATAAAATATAATATATTTTTCACATTTTTCACATCAAAATAGTGCTATATTGTATATGAAATATATTAAAAAGTTATCATTATGATAGCTTTTTTCGTATAAAAAGAGGGTGTTTTATTTTGAAAAAAAGTTGTAGTAGGTGTGGGAAAATACATGATATTAATTTTAAATGCTATGCTAATATGACTAAAAAGAAAGATAGTAATGCAGTTAAAGTTCGTGCTACTAATAGATGGCACAAAAAGAGTGAAGAGATTAAGGATAGAGACCAATATTTATGTCAATTATGTATAAGAAATCTCTATGATACTTATGATACTTTTAACTATAAAAAACTTGAAGTTCACCATATAGTACCAATAGAAGAAGATAATACTTTATCATTTGATGATGATAATTTAATTACTTTATGTTGTTTACATCATAAGAAAGCAGATAAGAACTTAATACCTAGGGAAGTCTTATTAATGATTAATAGAGGTTGTTCTTTAAAAGATATAAAAGAGTTTATTTCTTCAAAGATAGTCCCCCCTACCTTTTAAAATTTAAAAAATAAACTTTTTTCAAAACCTACCCACCCCCACAAAACACAAAAAATGCCGAAAATGAAAAATGAGAGGTGGTAATATGGCACGACCAGCAAAAGCAATGGCAGTTAGTACTCAAAAAATTAGTAAAGAAGAAAGAGAAAATAGAGAAGAAACTGAGAAGAAGATTAAAGGTAAAAGTAATAAGTTGAAACCTCCTAAATATTTGAACGATAGACAAAAGAAAGTATTTAAGTTTATTTTAAATGAACTTAAAGAAAGTGATATTTTAGGTAATCTTGATGTCTTTGTTCTATCACAGACTGCTATTGCAATAGAAAGATTAGAGTCTTTAGAAAAACAAGCTAATGAAGATGCTAGTTTATTAATATCTAATTCATTTAAATCTACTAGAGATATGTATTCTAAAGATTTCTTTAGATGTTGTAATGAACTGTGTTTATCTCCACAGGCAAGAGCCAAAATATCCATAGTTGGTGCAAAAGATGCAGGTAAAGATAAAAAGTCTATAATGGATATTTTAGGTGATGATGAAGATGATTAAAAATCACCCTAGTTATTTATATGCTTATGCTGTTGTTAATGATCTAGTTGAAGCACCGACTGTATTTTATGAGAATAATGAAATATTTATAGAGCCAAAATATATTAAGTTGCAATGTCAAGAATTTTTAGATATAGCAGATGAAAAAAATTCTAAATATATTATCAATGAAAAAAGGGTAAAGAAAATTGATAAACTATGCAAAATATTAAAAATGGCAAAAGGATTAAAAGCAGGTGATAGCATCTATAATTCATTATCTGGTTATCAATGGCTTTTAATTGTAGCATCTCTTTGTACTGTATATAGAGAGAATAAAAAGAAAAGAAGATATGAAACTGTAGTTCTTGAAATATGTAGAAAGAATGGTAAAACATTTATTGTAGCCTTTCTTTTTTTTATACTTTTTTATTTAGAGCCAAAGTTTTCAAGATTTTTTAGTGTTGCACCAGATGGAGCATTAGCGAAAGAAATAAAAAAAGCATTAGAGCCTTTAATAAAAGTAAATTCAGATGTGTTAGAAGATGATGAATTTAAAATATTAAGAGATAGTATAACTCATTTACCAACAGAGAATATATATACACCACTAAATTACTCTACTTCAAGACTTGATGGAAAAGAACCTAGTGTTTATATTGTTGATGAAGCTGGAGCATTACCTAGTTCTTATGCAATTGAAGCAATGAGATCAGGTCAATTATTAGTGTTTAATAAATTAGGTTTCATAATCTCTACAAAATATCCTACTATAACTAATCCTATGGAAGATGAAGTTAAATATTGTAAAGGTGTTTTAGATGGTACTATTGAAGATGAAACTTATTTCTCTTTATTATTTGAACCTGATGAAGAACTAATTAAAGACTGGACTACTAATGATTTAATTATTTTACAGTCTAATCCATTGGCAGTTGAAATAGAAAGTATATATTTAGATTTACTTAAGAAAAGAATGAAAGCTATCATTCAAGAAAATACTAGAGAAAACTTTCTAACTAAACATTGTAATATTATTTATCAAGGCTTGGGAACAGAGTCTTATATAGATGTATCAGAAGTTCAAAAATGTAAAGTTGCTAAAATAGACTGGTCTGATAGAAATGTTTATATTGGTGTAGATTTAGCAATTTCTAATGATAATTGTGCAGTTGCTATGGTAGCAGAAGAAGATGAAAAAATACTAGCAGAAGTAATGGCTTTTATACCAGAAGGAAGAATAGAAGAAAAAAATGCAATGGAAAAAATTAATTACTATGAATTTATAAATGCTATGAAGTGTATAGCTTGTGGAGATAAGATAATTGATTATAGTGTTATTGAAGATTTTGTATTTTCTATTGAAGAAAAATATAATGTATCTATAATGGCTATTGGTTATGATAGATTTAATGCAATGTCATCAGCTCAAAAATGGGATACTAAATATAATACAGTAGTTATAAGACAACATAGTGATACATTACATCAGCCAACAAAATTACTTTATGAAAAAATTATGAGTGGCGAATTTGAATATGAAGATAATAAACTTTTAGAGATTAATTTCTCTAATGCTAAATGTACTTTCGATACCAATATGAATCGTTATGTTTCTAAAAAGAAATCTATAGGAAAGGTTGATATGGTAATGGCTTTAATAGATGCAGTTTATCTATTACAACAAGATGTTTTCTTAAATAATGATGGTTTTTTAGTTCAAGTTGAAAAAGTATAACTTTCACATTTTTCACACTCAATGTATGGTATATTGTATATGTAAGAAATGACAAAGGCAAAAGCAATTAAAGGCTATTGTCTTTTTTTGTTGAACAGAGGTGGTGCGAATGTGAACTTTATTAATAATTTATTTTTTAGGGAAGAACCTGTAGTTGAACAAGAAGATACATCTTTTAATACTTCTGATGCTTTATTAAGAGCTTTAATAAATGGTGAAGTTATTGATAAAGAGAAAGCTTTATCTATTCCTGCCATTTCAAGTGCTGTTGATACAATTTCTAATTTAGTAGCAATTTGTCCTGTTAATCTTTATAAAAAAGAAAAAGATCAAGAAACAGGTGCAGTTAAAACTATTAAAGTAGAAGATAGTAGAACACATATTTTGAATTGGGAAACAGGCGATACATTAAGTCCAATGCAAATGAAAAAAGCAATAGTTAAAGATTATTTAACAGAAAAAGGTGCTTATGTTTTCATTGAAAAAGGAATAAATGATTTTAAGAGTTTGAGATATGTAGAGCCAACACAAGTATCTATATTAAAAAATGTAGATCCGATATTTAAAGATATAAAGTATCAGGTTTATTCAAGAGATTATGAAACTTGGAACTTCTTAACGATATTAAGAAATACAACAGATGGTGCTAAAGGTAAAAGTGCTATTGAAGAAATAACTAAATCAATTGAAACAGCTTATACAACTATTATCTATGAGTTAGGCTTAGTGCAAAAAGGTGGAGGTAAGAAAGGTTTTCTATCATCAAAAAGAAAGTTAGGTAAAGATGAACTTATTGCTTTGAAAAATGCTTGGCGAGAATATTATGGTAATGCTAATGAAAACGTAATTATTCTTAATGAAGGAATTGAATTTCAAGAAGGAGCTTCATCAAGTGTTGAACTTCAGATGAACGAAAGAAAACAAACATTGAAAAATGATATTAAAGATGTCTTTCACATTTGCGATACTTATGATGATACAATTAAATATGCTGTGTTACCAATAATTAGTGCTATTGAAGATTCTTTAAATCGTGATTTTTTATTAGAGAGTGAGAAAGGCTCTTTTTATTTTGCCTTTGATACAAGCGAATTAACAAGAGGTTCTCTAAAAGAAAGATATGAAGCTTATAAAACTGCTAAAGAGACAGGGTGGTTATCTATTAATGAAATAAGAACTAAAGAAGATTATGACGTTATAGATGGAATGGACGTTGTCGGAATGTCTTTAGGTGATGTTTTATATGACATAAAGAATAAAAAATACTTTACACCAAACACAGGCTCTGTAACTGAAATAGGAGGTGATAACAAATGAAAATAGAAGTAAGAAATGGTAAGGTCGTACTTGATGGTTATGTTAATGCTGTGGAAAGATTTTCAAAACCTTTAATAGACTCTAGTGGAAAGTTTATCGAAAGGGTTATGCCTGGTGTCTTTAAAAGAGCATTAGAACGAACTGATGATGTTCCTATTCTATTAGATCACGAAGATGATAAAAAGTTAGCTTCTACTAAAGATGGTACTGCTAAACTATATGAAGATAATATAGGTTTAAGGGCTATCGTTGAAACAGAAGATGCAACTGTTATTGAAAAAGCTAAAAAAGGCTTATTAAGAGGTTGGTCTTTTAGAATGATTTGTAATAAGCAAGATCGTATTCCTAAAGATAATGGTATAACAGAAAGAACTATTAGAGATTTAGATTTATTAGAAGTATCTGTAATAGATGATAAGAAAATTCCAGCTTATAATGGAACAAGTATTGAAATGAGAGATAATGAATCTAAATTAATAGAGTGTCGTTTTGAAGAGTTTCAAACAGATACCAAAGAACCTAAAAAGACCGATTTCTCTACTATGACTGCATCTCAAAAAAGAGAACTTTTATCAGTAGAGTTAAGAAAGAATATTAGAGATAGTTATTTGGAAGATTACGATAATAATTGTATTTATGCAAATATCGAATCAGAAAGAACTACTTACAAGATACCTTATTCAATTGTTAATGGAGAGGTATCTTTTGATATGACTAAAAAAGTTAAAGTAGTTCGAGGTGGCTATCAAGAAGTAAGAGAAGTGCCTATGCAACAGGCAAACAATTCTGTTGAAAAAATAAATAATAATACCTATTATGAAAGGTTAAAAAAATTAAGGGAGGAAAATTAAATGAGAGAAAAAACTAAAAAATTAACAGAACAAAAAGCAAAATTAATAAAAGAAATGGAAGATTTAGTAAATGTTGCAACTGAAGAAGAAAGAGCTTTAACTGAAGAAGAACAAGCTAAATTTGATGAAATGGAAAAAAAGATTAATGCTCTTACAGAAACAGTTGCTGCAATTGAAAAACAAAGAGAATTAAAGAAAGAAGCAGAAGATGAAGAGGGAACTGATACTGATGGAGCAAGTACTTCTACACCTTCTACTCAAAATGATGAAGCAAAAACCAAAGAAGAAAGAGCATATTTAAATGATGCTAAAGTATTTGCTCAATATGTAAGAAATTTTATTGAAGAAAGAGCAGACTCTAATCTTACTATGGGTAACAATGGAGCAATTATTCCTACAACAATTGCTAATAAGATTATTCAAACTGCTTATGACATTTCTCCAGTGTTACAAAAAGCTACAAAATATAACACAAAAGGTAAATTAGAAATACCTACAGTAGATGTAGATAATAGTACTATTAATATGGCTTATGCCGAAGAATTTAAAGATTTAGAAAGTAAATCAAAGAATTTTGATTCAGTAAGTTTAAATAATTTCTTAGCAGGAGCTTTAACTAAAATCAGCAATTCTTTAATTAATAATACTGATATTGATTTAACAGAAAAAGTTATTGAAATTATGTCAGTAGATGTTGCAAGATTTTTAGAAAAAGAAGCACTTATAGGTACTTCTGGAAAAGCAGAAGGTTGTTCAACTGCTAAATTAAATGTTACAGCAACAGCTCAAACTGCTATTACAGCAGATGAATTAATTGATTTAAAAAACAAAATTAAACAAGTATTTAGAAAAAATTCAATTTGGATTATGGGAAATGATACTAAAACAGCCATTGAAAAATTGAAAGATGCTGATGGTAGATATTTATTCAATAATGATTTAACTGGTGAATTTGATGGAAATATCATGGGTTATCCTGTATATGTTTCTGACAATATGCCAGCTATGTCAGCAGGTAGTGTTCCAATTTTATTTGGTGATTTTTCAGGTTTAGCTGTAAAACAGACTAAAGATTTAGAGATGCAAATTTTAAGGGAACTATATGCTACTCAACATGCTACTGGTATTGTTGCATGGACTGAATTTGATATGAAGATAGAAAACTATCAAAAAATTGCAAAATTAACAATGGCAACAGCATCAGGTACTGGTGGACAGGGTGATAGTTAGAAAGGAGCTAGTTTATGTATAAAGTATTAGCTAGTTTTTGTGGTAATATAAATGGACAAAAGGATCAGTTAATTAATATATCTGATCCTGATGTCGTTAAAGATTTAAAACAAGCTGGATATATTGAAGAATATAAAGTGAAAAGTGATAAAGAATTAAAAGCATCAGTAAAGGCTTTGGAAGAAGAAAACGCAAAACAAAAAGAAGAACTTGATAAGCTAATGGAAGAAAAGAAGAAATTAGAAGAAGAAGTTACTTCTTTGAAAAATGCTAAAGAGGATACTGATAATGAATCACAAGATTCTTCTAATCCTGATGAATCTCAAAAAAATAAAGTATCTAAATAAGAGGGAATTGTGAACACTGATAATAAAACAGTTACAGAAGAAACAAAAAAAGTTTCTTCTATAACTGCTAATGATATTGCTGATTATCTTAGATTATCTGATCCTAGTGAAAAAGATTTAAACTTTATAAAGCAGAGTATAGCATCAGCAAAAGAATTTATCATGAGTAAAACAGGAATACAAGATGAAAAAGAATTAGATAAATATCCTAGTTTTATTTCTGCTTTATATGTTCTTTGTGCTGATATGTATGATAGTAGAAGTTTATATGTTGATAAGACTAATTTAAATAAATTAGTTGAAAGTATATTAGGGTTACATGATAGGAACTTTCTATGATTAATTCTGGAGATTATAGAAGTCAAATTAAAATTTACGAATTAGTTCCATCAAAAAATGAAAATGGCTTTCCATCAGATCCAGAAAAGAAGTTGGTTTTAAGTACTTATGCTAAAGTTAAAACTACAAGTGGTTTTACTCTAATTCAAAATGCTTCTGATTTTGAAAAGGCTTACACTAATTTTACGATTAGGTATCCTAATACATCAATTACTAGAGATATGATTATTGAATACAATAACAAGACCTATACAATTGAATATTTAAATAATGTTGATGAAGCAAATATTGAGTTAGAAATTCAAGCAAAGTTAGTGGTTAAATAATGGCTAAATTTAAGGAACAATTACCATATGATCTAATAAAACAGTTTGAAGAATTAGATTTAGGTGCTACAGATATGATGGAAAAAATGACTAGAGCGGGAGCTGAAGTTGTTTATGAGGAAATAAAAAAGAAGTTACCTAAAGCATTTAAAAAAACTGATAATTTAGAGAAAGGCTTAATAATAACAAAAACATATAAAAATGCTAAAGAAGAAATTGCTACTAAAGTAGGTTTTTATGGTTATGATACCACAAGAAAAACGAAACAATATCCAAATGGAACACCAATTCCTTTAATCGTTTTAGCCAGAGAATATGGAACTAGCAGTGGTGAAAAGAAGATTCCAATTTTACGACCTGCTTTTCGTAAAAAGAAAGCTATAGAATCAGCAATGTTAAAAGTTCAAGATTCATACTTACCGAAGGAATAAAAATGAATAAAGAAATAGAAGATATTTTTAAAGATTTTGAGGTTGATAAGGTTAAAATTCCTATTTCCTTTATTTCCTATAAAGGTAAAAAGGAAACATATCTTGTTTATTCTTCTACTGGAGAAGATCCAGCTTTAGCAAAAGATGATGACATAACAGATAGTTTATATCATTATGATATTGATATTTACACTAAAGGAGATTATTTAGGTATTTTATCAAATATAAAAGAAAAAATGAAAGAAAATGAATGGGTGTGGGAAGGCGATGGACCAGATTTGTTTGAAACAGATACTGGTTTTTTTCATAAAACTACATCTTTTTCTAAAGAAAGGAGTGTTATTTAATGGCACAAATAGGTTTAAGACATTTTAAATATTCAAAATTAAGTAGTGATAATAAGTATAGTGGAGCATCTGGTTTAGCAGGGGCTATAGAAGCGAAAATGTCTCCAAATATTGCAGAGGCAGAATTATATGCAGATGATACTTTAAAAGAATCTGCTAAAGAATTTACTAAAGGAACACTTACTTTAACAGTTGATGATGATGATGATAGTGTGTTTGCACCTTTACTAGGTCATTATGTTGATGATGAAACAGGGGAAGTTATTAGAGCTAAAGACGATACTGCTCCTTATGTTGGTTTTGGCAGAGTTATTGTTAAAATTGTTAATAATGTAAAAAAATATAAAGCAGAGTTCTTTCCTAAAGTTCAATTTAAGCCTTTTTTCCCAGATAGTAAAACAAAAGGTGAAAGTATAGAATTTTCTACACCTTCTGTTGAAGGAACAGTATATACTCTTACAGAAACAGTTGATGGAGTAGAAAAAGAAATTTGGGAACGTCATAATACTTTTGATACTGATGCAGAAGCACAAGCTTATTTAGATAAGTTGATGGAAGCTCCAACATCAGGTACTGGTGGACAGGGTGATAGTTAATGAAAGACAAAATTATTTATATTAATTATAAAGAAAAATCCTATCCTTTAGCTTTTACCCTTAATGTAATGGAAGCCCTTCAAGAAAAATATGGTTCTATTGATGACTGGGCTTCTAAAATAGATAATAAAGATGGGAAAGAGCCTAACATTAAAGATATTAAATATAGTCTATGGTTAATGATTAATGAAGGCATAGAAATGCAAAATGAAGATAATGATGAAAAAATGGAAACAGTAGATTTAAATAAAGTAGGTAGAATCATTACAGCATTCGGACTAAGTAATACAAGTGAAAACATTAAAAATTTAATCATAGATTCTACTAAAGTAGATAGTACAAAAAACGTATAGTCCACGAAGAATCAACAACTATAATTGATTTTTCGTGGCTTTTCTTTATAGGTACTTATATTTTAGGATATTCTGCTAAAGAAATAGGTCATTTTACTTATGGGAGAATTATGAAATTATATCAATTTCATCAAGATTATTATGATTTTACTTTATCAAGAATGTCTTATAAAGAATTAAACGATAAATATAATGAATCAGAAGAATGGATCCCCGATTAACAGGATCCTTTTTTGATTAAAGGAGGGGGATTTATATGGCTTTTGGTGGAGTTGTAAAACTTGAAGGAGAAAGTGAGTATCGTAAAGCTTTAAGTCAAATAAAATCCGAATTAAAATTAGTATCTTCTGAAATGGCTAAAGTAAGTGCTGAATTTGATAAAAATGATACATCTATAGAAGGACTTACTGCAAAAAATAATGTTCTTAATAAGCAAATAGATGAACAAAAAAATAAGGTTAATGTTTTAACAGATGCTCTTGCCCAAAGTCAAAATCAATTTGGGGAAAATTCTGATGTAACTAAAAAATGGCAAACTGAATTAAATTCAGCTGAGGCAGAACTTATTAAATTAACTAAAGAAGTACAAAGTAATGAAGAAAAAATGAGAAATTCTCAAACTTCTATTGATGGTGCTTCTTCAAGTGTTAGAGAGTTTGCAAATGATGCTGATTCTACATCTAAAAGTGTTTTTTCTTTAGGTGATATGATTAAAGCTAATTTAATTAGTGAAGCTATAATAGGTGGTGTTAAGTCTTTAGGTTCTGCTTTAAAAAATAGTATAGGTTCAGTCACTGGTTTAATTAGTGAAATGAAAGAATATAATACTGATCTTTCTAAACTAGAGCAAAATGCTATTTCAAGTGGTAATAGTGTTGAAGGTATGAAAGACAATATGTATGATTTAGTTGCTATGACTGGTGAAACAGATTCATCTATTGAAGCACTATCTAATTTGATGGCTGCTGGGTTCGAAGGAGATGGTATGCAGTCTGCTCTTGATGGTTTATCAGGAGCAATTGTTAAATTTCCAGACACACTAAAAATAGAATCACTATCAGATAGTTTACAAGAGACTCTTGCAACTGGAGCGGCAACAGGACAATTTGGTGAACTAATTGAAAGAATGGGTGGCAATTTAGATGAATTTAATGCAGGACTTGCTAATTGTACTAGTGAAGCAGAAAGACAACAATATGCTTTAAATTGGCTTTCTCAAAGTGGATTAGCAGAGTTAAATGAAGAATATCACAAAAATAATCAAGCTACTATTGATTTATCAGTTGCAGACCAAAAATTAACTGATTCAAAAGGAAAGCTAGCAACTGCTCTTACTAATACTGTAGGACCTGCTTTAGCAACTGCTAAAAATGGTTTGGCAGATTTAGGTAATGCTTTAGCATCATCTTTAAGTATGTTTGCTTCTGGCGATGTTGAAGGTGGTACTCAACTTATAAGCAATGCACTAACTAGTTTGGTAAGCGATATTTCAGCAATGTTACCTCAAATGTTAACTTTAGGAACTAATTTAATTCAGGGGTTACTTGGAGGTATTCAAGAGGCTCTACCTGAACTATTACCAGTAGTTGTAGAAACAATTACTACTTTAGCAGAGTTTATTGTAGAAAATCTACCTTTGATAATTGAAGTAGGTATAGAAATATTACTTGCTTTAATTCAAGGTATTTCTGAAAGCTTACCAACTTTAATTCCAACTATTATAGATTCTTTATTAACTATTGTAGATACATTATTAAATAATATAGATATGATAGTTGATGCAGGTATCCAATTGACTTTAGGATTACTAAATGGTCTAATGAATGCTTTACCACAACTTATAGATAGATTACCTGAAATTATAGATAAAATTGTTATGGCTTTAACAAATAACTTACCTAAAATTATTGAAATGGGTATAACTCTAGTTTTGCAATTAGCTGTTGGATTAATTCAAGCAATACCTCAATTAGTTTCAAAAGTACCACAAATAATTACTTCATTAGTAAATGGGTTTAAGAATCTTTTATCTAACTTTTTGGATATAGGTAAGAATATAGTTGAAGGTATTTGGAATGGTATATCTAATGGCTTTGACTGGATTAAGAAAAAGATAAAAGAGTGGGTAGGAAATGTTATAGATTTCTTTAAAGAATTGTTAGGCATACATTCCCCATCAAGAGTATTTAGTGATACCATTGGTTCAAATATGGCTTTAGGTATTGGAGAAGGCTTTAGTAAAGAAATGGTGTCTGTAAGAGATAGCATGGCTAAAGCTATTCCTACTAATTTTGATTTAGGTGTTAATACAAGTGTTAATAGGAATTTGTTTTCATCTTTTGTTCCAAATGTTGACAATGGAGTTATGAGAAATGTTACTGCTACTGATTCAGTAATATCATCAAATTCTGATAATTATAGCATTGTTATCAATAATAATTCTAAATATACTAGTCCATCAGAAAATGCTAGATTAATGAAACGTAGTTTGCAAATAATGAAGTTGAAAGCTAATAAGGGGTGATTCATGTGATTAAGAAAGTTGTATGTCAAAATTCAAGAGGTAATCAAGTAACTTTTTCGTATGAATTCCCTTATTTTTTAGAATCAATAGAAGGTGCAACAGAAGTTGATGGTAAAGTAAACACAATAACTTCTGCTTATGGTGTAGGAAGTAAGTATGTTTCATCTAGTATCAGTGAAAGAAATATTGTAATAACTGGTTCTGTTAAAAGAGATAATATAACAGAAAAAAGACAGAACTTGTATAAAATTTTTCCTAAAAAAGATAAAGGTACTTTATTTTATTATGAAGAAGATAAGGCTTATAAAATTGAGTACTATGTTGAATCAATAGAGTTTGCTAAATCAAAGGTAGTTGATAAATTTGTTATCTCTTTAATTTGTCCTAGCCCATATTTTACTGATTTAGAAGAAAGCCAGGTTCAAATGTCTAACTGGATTCCTTCTTTTGAATTTCCTTTAGAAATACCAGAAGAAACTGGAATTGAATTTGGTTATAAGAATGTCAATTCATTGGTAACAATAGAGAATGATACTAATATAGAAATAGGTATGAAAATAGTATTTACTGCTTCTGATGATGTTGAGAATCCTAAATTAGTAAATATAACAACACAGGAAGAATTAGAAATAGAGAAAAGTATGACAGCTGGAGATGTAATAACTGTTACAACTTATATAAATAATAAGAATATTATTCTAACTTCTAATGGTGAAGATATTAATATTAATAATTATTTAAAATTTGGTACCAAATTCTTACAAATTCATACTGGAAGCAATACTTTTAAAGCAACTGCTAAAACTGGTGAAAATGCTTTAGTAACTGAAATTTATTATCTTATAAATTATGAGGCGGTGTAACTATGGATTTCAAATGGATAGATACTGGAATACCAGGTTATGGTAGAGATATAGTTTATGCTAATGAAAAGTATTATTTAGTCCATAAAGAACCTGCTGGTGTTGCAATAAGTGAGGATTTAAAAGAATGGGAAGATAATAGTATAGATACTAATTATTTTATTCCATCTCATTTGTCCTATGGTAATTCAGTGTTTTTATTATGTGGTGAATCAAACGACAAAAATGGTACATATATAGCAATTTCTTCTGATGGAATAAATTGGAATTACAAGAAGGTAGATACAGGAACATCAAATGATCTTTCATTAAATATAAATTCATGTAAATTTATTAATAATAATTTGATATTTATAGGTGCTTATTATACTACTAATTCTTCTACTAACATTAGAACAACGACTTATCAAATTTATGAAACAAAAAATGGCGACACTATTAAAAGACATGAGGTAAAACATCAAACGTCTGGTACAAGTGTTGGTATTATGGATATTGAATATGGTAATGGTGTATATGTGTTTGTTGGTGATAATGGAATTATATTTTATTCTACCGATTTAAATAATTGGAAAAAGGCAAATTCTAATGTAACAGATAAACTTGTAGGTATTTCTTTTGGTAAAGGTTTATTTGTTATTACAGGTGCGAATGGTACAATACTTACTTCTTCTGATGGAATAAATTGGACTAAACAAACATCAAATACAGACTCTTATTTAATACGTTCAAGATATGGTAATGGTATGTATGTAGCTGTTGGCTACAATTGTACTGTCCTAACATCTATTGATGGAATAAATTGGTCAGAGCAAGATGATGGCTTTACTGGTGGTACATGGTATGGTATGGTTTATTCTAATAATAGATATGTAATTACAGGTAATAGATTATCTAGTACAGGCAATGTTCCATTATTGTATTTAGATGTTACAAGAGATTTAGTAGATTATGAAAATGACTGTATATTCGTATATGATAAAAATTTAAATTTATTAGGAATAATTGATGAATTTATCTCTTTGCAATGGACAAGAAAATATTTTGAGGCTGGTGAATTTGAACTTGTAGTAACTCCAGATGAAAATAACATACCTTTGTTAACAAATAAAGATAATATATTGATAAGAAATAATTATACAGAATCTGCTATTATTGAAACCTACGACATTGAAGATAATAGCGATGAAGTAGAGCTAACAGTTAGTGGTAGGTTTTTATCTTCTATCTTTGATAGAAGAATTTTACAAAAAACTATTAATTTTTCTGGTGAAAGTATCAATGGAATGAAAACATTAATTAATAATGCTACAGTTATTTGCAATAATTTTGAAATGGAAACTACTCAAAGTGTTAGTAAAAATATAGCTTTCCAATGTACTTATAAAAACTTATATGAATATTTAGTTAAACTTTCCAAATATTCTTTAGTTGGTTTTAGATTAGTACCTAATATTGAAAATAAAGTTTATATTTTTGAAACTTATGAGGGTAAAGATAGAAGTTCTTTACAAAATGAGAATGAAAGGTTTGCCTTCAGTGATGATCAAGCTAATATAGATAAAGCTAGCATGATTTATTCTTCTAAAACAGAATATAATTATGCTTTAGTTGGTGGTCCTGGTGAAGGTAGTGATAGAGTGTTAAAAACAGTTAAAAAGGGAAATGCTACTGGTTTTGATTTAAGAGAAATTTTTGTAGATAGTAAAAATCAGCAAGATAATACTGATATAGAGAATCAATTAATTTCAGATGGCGAGAGTGCTTTAACTGATGAAACATTTACTTTTGAAGCTACTGTTAATTCTGATTACTATAAAGATAAATGGGATTTAGGAGATATAGTAGATTTAAAGAAAGAAGACTGGGGTATCGTTGTCCAACAGCGAATTATTGAGGTGAAAGAGGTCATTGAGGAAGGTAAAAGAACTATAACACCTACTTTTGGAACTCCACTTCCAGAGGTGTTTAGTGAATAGAGAAAGAGAGGAATGAATATGGAACAATATTCTTTTTTTAATTCTGTTAATGGAGATAGAAGATATGATGCTTCTGATTTAGCAGAGTTTTTTCTTCCATTTTTTACTAATGGAATATTTAATAATGGTTTAAAAGTAACAGCTGATGAAGGAATGAAAGTCAATATAGCAACAGGTAGAGCTTATTGTAATGGTCATAGATATATTAATAAGGATACAGTATTAACTAAAACTATTGATATAGCAGATGGCGAACAGTCAAGAATAGATAATGTTGTACTTAGAGTAGATGAGACCAATAGAACTTTTACTTGTCAAATAGTAAAAGGATCTTATAGTTCTAATCCAGTTCCACCTGCTTTAATTAGAGACACTACTACTTATGATTTAAGATTAGCAACAATAAGTATTCCTGCAGGTACTACCGAAATAACTGATGATTTAATTACTGACTGTAGATTTAATTCTAGTGACTGTGGAAATGTTATTCAAGCAGTTCAGGGAGCTGATTTTACTGATATTTTTTCACAATTTGAAACTAAATTTAATAATTGGTTTAATGATTTAGAAGTAACATTAGATGAGAATACAGCCACTAATCTAACAAATAGAATTATTACTTTAGAAAATAATGAAATAGTATTAGGAACTTGTACAGATGAAGAATTACAAGCAGTAATTGATTCTATGTATGATGATGAATAGAAAGGAAAGTGATAATATGATAAGTTTACAATATGTTACATGGGGGGGGGGAGCTTATTTGGCTTAACTCCTCTAATGATGGAAGGAGGGAGAGGCTAGTATTTAATTCTCTCTCTCTAAAGAGGTGTAACTATGAGTAGTGTTCATAATATTCTGAAAAAAGGAGATAAAATCCTAACTTTTGATAATCCTAATAAAGAATATGAAAAGAGAAAAAGAAAAGTCTTATGGACTAATAGTAACCCTAGTCAAGAAATGGGAGAAAATGTGATTATCAATTTATCTACTGATGATTATGATGAACTAGAATGGATATGTGCTTATTCAACGTCTAATAGTAATAATATTAGTGAATCTTGTTTGAAAGGTAATAGTTTATTAATTTCAGCAGTCTCGTATACAGATGGTGTGTCATTAAGAAGAATTATTAATAGAGTTAGTGATACACAGTACAAAACACAAATTGCAAAAAGAAACCTTGATGACACTAGTATTCATGTAATTCCCATTAAAGTTATAGGAATGAAAAACTCATAGTAAGCTAAAAGCGAAATGTGTGAATTATAATATCCTAGAAAAGGAAAATAACATTTTAGTAATTGATAATCCTAATAAGAGATATGAAGAATTAAAATATAATCTTAAAACAAATGGTAGTCCAGTAAAAACAGGTCGAAAGGTTGATGGAAAAGATGAGTATATAAAAAGAATAAGTATAGCTCAATTACCAAATGCAAGTGCCCTAGAAGTAAATACTGGTTTAAATATTAATGAAATAGTTGTAACAAGTATTGAATGTTTGGCTTATAGAAGTAGTGATAAAACATATATTCCTGTTCCTTTTATAAGTATGGCAAATAGTAATATTGGTCTGAATACAAAAGTCAATAGTAATATATTATATCTTTTAATTGAAACTACAATTGATAGGTCAAATTTTAGTGGTTGGGCTGAAATAAAGTATATATATAATTCTAATAGTTGAGAGGGAATAAAATAGTTAGCCAATTGTATGGCACAATACAATATATTAAAAAAAGGAAATAATATCCTAGTAGTTGATAATCCTAACAAGGAATATGAAAAATTAAAATTATATTCCAAAGAGGAAATAATTATTGGCAAATGGTTTGATGGGAAAAAATTATATAGGAAAATAGTAGATTTTGGCTCTTTTCCAAGCAATGGTCAAAGGACAGTAAATCATAATATATTAAATTTGAGCGAAATATGTTGGTTTAATTATAGTTGGTATGATACAGCTGATAATAAATATTTTAGTGGTCCTAGAATTGATAGTTCTTCTGTCATTTGCAAAGTTGCAGTTAATAATACATCATTGATTATTGAAGGGTTAGGTAATGTAGCTTGGGCAGATAGAACAACAGGAGGTAAATGCATTATTTATTACACTAAAACAGCAAATTAAAAGGAGGAACAATGAATGAAATAATAGAAACAGCTAAAGAATTAGGCTTATTTATTGCAGAGATAATAATAGCCTTATTTGCATGTAAAAAGTATTTAAATCAATATTTTAGAAAGACTAATGTGGGTAAAATGTTGCCTAGACAGAATAAGTTGGATTTAGAAATACTTAATAAGTTAGAGTATGTAAAAGAAATACTTAATGCTGACAGGGTCCACGTTTATGAGTTCCATAATGGAGAACATTATTCTGATTATAGGTCAGCTTATAAGTTCTCATGCACTTACGAAGTCTTTAAGGCTGGTAATCAGCCAGTTCAACAGAGATGCATTAATTTACCAACAAACTGTATGCCTCAGTTTATTCATAGAATTACTGAAGATGGTAAGTTTATATGTAAAGACTTAGAAGAACTTAAAACATCTATGCCTAGCACTTACAATTTTAAGAAGAGTATAGATGTAGGTTCATTTTATGACATAGCAATACACAATAAAGAAGGTAATATCATAGGGTTTATTGCTATTCATTGGTTCGATAAAAATAATATGAGAGTCGATAAAGATGTGATTAATCAATTAGTATGGTATGTTGAAGAGCATCTTACTAATTCAAAATAAGAAAGGAAGTAGATAAAATGAGTACAAAAATGAAAAACTGGATTAAAGCAGCTTTAATTAGAGCGGTTAAAACAATTGCTCAAACAGCAGTTGCAACAATAGGTACTGCAACAGTATTTAGTGAGGTAAACTGGGTTATGATAGTTAGTGCTAGTCTATTAGCAGGTCTATTAAGTATATTAACTAGCATTGCAGGTTTGCCTGAAGTTGAAGAATAGTTAATAGTAAATTCAAAATTAATATTATTAAGATAAAATAATATGGAGGTGTAGAAATGAAAAAAGGAATTGATATATCTAAATATCAAGCAGGTATAGACTTAAATAATATTAAGAATAATGGTTATGATTTTGTAATTATCAGAGCTGGTTACACAGGCTGGGGTGATGGAGAAAGCAAAGCTGCTGATCCTAGCTTTGAAGAATTTTATAGTAAAGCCAAAGCAGCAGGTTTAGGTGTAGGAGCTTATTACTTCACTATAGCAACATCTTATAATGAGGGAGTAGATGAGGCTAATTGGCTATATAATAATTGTTTAAAAGGTAAGCAATTTGACTATCCTATCTACATAGATGTTGAAGATGATACTGGTAAAAAGTATTATCTAAGAAATGCTGGTAAAGATGCTACTACACAGGGTATTAAAGGATTTTGTGAAACTTTAGAAAAGTTAGGTTATTATGTAGGCATCTATGCTAGTGATATTAGTGGCTTCAAAGAGATGATGAATATAGATGAATTAAAGGATTATGATAAATGGGTTGCTAGGTATGGCAAAAAGCCTGAATATGTTACAGAATATGGTATGTGGCAAACTACTTCAAGTGGTAAAGTAAATGGTTATAGTGGTAACTTGGACCTAAATGAAGCTTATAAAGATTACCCTAGTATTATCAAAAGTAATGGATTAAATGGTTATAGTAAAGATAGTAGTTCATCAAATAGCCATCAAATAAACACTGATACAACTAGTTATGGAACAGTTTATACTGTTGTCGAGGGTGATACATTAAGTGGTATTGCTAGTAGATATGGAACTACTTATCAGAAATTAGCAGAATACAATGGTATAGCAGATCCTAACAAGATTTATCCAGGGCAACAGGTAAAGATACCAGGTAGTAGTAATAAAGGATCTAGTGCTGTTTATTATACTGTTGTAACTGGTGATAATCTTACTAAAATAGCAAATAGATATGGTACTACTGTTAATCAATTAGTATCTTGGAATAATATATCTAATCCTAATTTAATTTATCCGGGACAAAAGTTAAGAGTTAAGTAATAATAGGTAAAGCCTTAATTGGCTCTACCTATTTTTTTATGTCCTTTTTGTAATATATTCCTCCATATTGCGTTATTAATTGTTTAGCCATATTAATATCTTTTTTCTTAATATTAATAGGATACTGTAATCTTTTAGCATATTTAAACATTAGAAAGTCCCTCCATATTCCAAGGAAATATTAATGTTTGCCATAGGAATGGACTTGTATTTAGACTATCACTACTAATTAAAATAGGACCATATTTTTCTTCATATGCCATCATTAATCTATTAGATTCTTTTCTATATTTATTAAATAAATCTATAGCATTACCATCATTAGGATATAAATCTAAATATAAATTAAGGTCATGAGCTGCAAACTCTGCTTCAGACATTCTTAAAAACATTTCTTCTTGTTCATTCATAGATCTTAATACTTGCGGTTCATAATTTTTATATTCACTATATAAGTTTCTAAACATATTTCCTCTTAAATAACCTTCTTTTTCAGTAAAGAATTTAGGGTTATTCATATCTCTATCCATATTATTTGGATAGTAATTATAATTAAAATCTCTATTCATACTTTGCTCCTTTCCCTTTATTTTATTCTAGATATTTACCTTGGTAAGGGCTCTAACCTATATGAATAGAGATTAATGAATTTTACACGCTAAGTTCACTATAAACATTTTTATCATAATTGTGTTGTTCAGCTTCTAGTTCTTCTAATTCACTAGTTGTTATTAAAAAGAAATTATACTCTAAAATGTCACTACCATCTGTTGTAATAGGATCATCCCATGTAAGATCTAAGTGATACCAAGTATTATTTAAATATAGAGCATTCCATACATGATTTTCAGATGATATTTTATAACTTTTAACTCCCATATCCTCTAAAAATAATTCCATGGCATCAGTATATCCTCCACAAAGACTATAACCTTGTAAAAGAGTACCGTAAGCAGTATCTGATTTATAATTTACAATATTTTTATCACTTCTATCACTATCATATTTACTATTATTAATAATATAGTTATGGACCTCTTTTATTTTGTCTTCATCACTCATACTGTCTTGCCAGATTGTACTTTCTATTTCTTTAACTTTCGCTTTTATTAACTTAATATCATTATCACTATAAATATGTTCTATTTTTAAAGTTACTTTACCATAGTCATCGTAACTAGTCTCTAAATGTCTAAAACTATTAAAAGGATGAACAAAGTTATTAATAGTAGACAATACTCTTTGATTATTAGCAAGACCATCTATATCAGTTAAACACTCTTTGTACTCATCAGGGCAGTAAAAGGAAAATTCTTCTTCACCAGAGTTTAAAACAGTATAGTAAATATTTAATAAGTCTTGATAATCACTAGGAGTAAAGTCATCAGTTGTTTGTACATAATTGAAATCATAATCTCTTGTATAATCATTAGATGATGTTAAGATAACATCTTTGTCTTCTTTAACAAAATAAGTTCTATATAAATTATATAAAGGACGTCTAAAGGCAAAAGCAAATCCAAATAAAATAATTAAAAATATTAAAACAATGTATTTTTTCATGATATCCTCCTATTTAATTCTAGCAAGGAAGGATAGATTTGTAAATGTAAAAATTTTAACAGATGTAAAGAGTATTATGGCATAGAGAAGTTTAAGGATGGTTAGCAAAAGTATTGAAGAAATTAAAAAGAGCCTTAAATCGCTCTATACTTATCACTATCTTTATATGGATTTTTAGAATCAATATAATCTGTAAACATAACTCCATTTAAGTGATCTATTTCGTGCTGAAAGGCAATAGCAAGTTCTTCTCTTGCTCTTATTCTAATTTTATTACCTTTAGTATCATATCCTTCTACAGTAACTCTAGCATATCTTGGTACAATTCCATCAACTTCCCGATTAACAGATAAACATCCTTCTCCCATTTCTACATAAATCTTCTCAGCTGAATTACTAATAATCTTAGGATTACAAATAATATAAGTATCAAATTCTTCTTCATCTACTTCATGAACAATAACTAAATATCTTTTAGGAATACCAAGTTGTATTGCTGCCATACCCATACCAGGACGAAGATTATACTTTTCTGATAATCTTTCTATTTGACTATTAGTTAAATATTCTACCATTAAATCAATAGTCTTTAAGTCATCTTTACTTAAAGGAAAAGTAACATCTTTACTAACTAATCTTAATCTTTTATCTTTTTCATCTAATATATCTTTATTTCTTAACATCTAAATACCCCATTTCTTGCTATATTCTAACACAATTCTTAAAAAAAAGAAAGGATAACCTTTCTTATCTTGTGAATCTTGCACCAATTACAATAACAAGTAGTATAAATAAAACTAAAATTATGGCATAGTTATTGTTGTTATTTCCAAAGCCCCAACCCCAACCACAACTAGGGAACCAGCATTGGTTAGAGCAGCCACAACTTGGGAATGAATTAAATGATCCACCACCATAATAATACATAGTTAAAAACCTCCTTTTTCTACTATAAGATATGAAAAAATATGTCAAATTGTTAATGAATTTGACTAGCTCTCTTTAAACTATCTTGATTTTATGATATTCTTAAAGAAAAAGACTAAAGATAAGGAGGGTTAGAATAATGACTAAACTTAAAGATATAATTAAAAATATAGATAAACCATTATTTATTCTAACTCTAATTCTCTTTGTATTAGGACTAGTAATGATTTTTTCTGCTAGTAATGTTACATCATATATGAACGGAGGAAGTCCTTATGCTTATTTCTTAAGACAAGGATTATTCTTAATCGTAAGTTTTATCTTTTGCATAATCATGGTTAAGTTTAATACCAAGTTTTACGGAATGATGTCAAATATTCTTTTAGTATTTTTTGTAGCAGTACTTATTCTCTTACTTATATATGGTAAAGCGACAAACTATGCTGTTAGTTGGATTCCTATAGGACCATTTACTTTACAACCAAGTGAATTTATTAAAATAATTATGATAGTCTTTATGGCAAGATTTTATGAAGTCCATGAAAAACGTTTAAATAATTTCTTTATCGCTATAATTCCCTTAATAGTAGGAGTAATTATAACATTTTTAATTATGTTACAGCCAGATTTAGGAACTGCCATTATCTTTGCAGCTCTTACAGGAATAATTTTTTTCTCATCTCCTGTTTCTAAAAGTATAAAGTTAAAAGTACTTGCACTATTTATAGGTATGTGTTTAGTTGTAGGAGCGGTACTTGTTATGACAGGAGGTAGTATTCTTCAAGCAAGACAGCTAGAAAGATTTAATTTTACAAGACCATGTGATAGATTACTTGATACAGGTAATCAAGTATGTAATGGTTACATCGCTATCAATAATGGTGGTTTAACTGGTATAGGTCTTGGTAATAGTACTCAAAAGTACTTATATTTACCATATCCATATACAGACTTTATCTTTGCTGTTATTGTTGAAGAATTAGGTCTTGTAACAGGTATTGCTATTATTTTTGCCTATTTATATTTACTATATAGAATACTAAAAATAGGTAGAGAAAGTTATACCAATAGAGGAGCCTTACTTTGTTATGGTGTCGCTGTCTATATTTTCTTACATGTTATCGTTAATTTAATGGGATTATTTGGGCTTATGCCAATGACAGGAGTACCTTTACCATTTATGAGTTATGGTGGTAGTTTTACTTTGTGTTTAATGGTTTCCCTTGCAATGGTACAACGTGTTAATATCGAAAATAGGCTCAGAGATGAAAAAAAATGAAAAAAATTAAAAAAGTATGAATTTTGTAAATTGACCCCTGTTTTGAGGGTCAATTTTGCATTTTCGCCGGGCGAATTTTGAAAATTCACCTAAATTTTGGCTCGAATTTGCAAAATTGCCTTTTTGCATTTATTTTTTCTTTCTGGTAGTATCATAACTGGAAAGGAGGAATGCATGAAATGACTTTTACTTATCGTCATAGAAAACAAATAATTCTTTGTACTTTAGGACTTGTTTTGCTATTAGTCATAGGAATCTTCTTAATCTATAAAAATTATACTGCGAGTGATAAAGAAGATAAAAATATTGTTTTAAATACAAAGAAAGATATTACAAAGAATGAAGAGGAGAAAGAAGTTAGTGAAGTTTACTATCAAGTAGATATTAAAGGAGAAGTTAATACTCCAGGTATTTACTCAGTTAAAGAAGGAAGTAGAGTTATTGATGTCATTAGATTAGCAGGCGATTTAACGGAAGTAGCCGATACTTCAGTTTTAAACCTTTCTAAGAAAGTTAAAGACGAAATGGTTATAATAGTCTATAGTTATGATGAAGTTGCAAACTTTAAAGAAACTAAAGAACAAGAAGAAATAGAACAAGAAGCTTGTATAAATCAAAACGATATTATAAACGATGCTTGTATTAAAGATAGTACTAGTGATACTAGTTCTAGTAGTGTAGTAATTAGTGGAAAAATATCCCTTAATACCGCTACCCTTGATGAGTTAATGACACTCCCTGGTATTGGAGAGTCTAAGGCAGAAGCTATACTTAAATATCGGGAAGAAGTAGGAGCATTTCAAAGTATTGAAGAGTTAAAAGAAGTTAATGGTATAGGAGAAGCTATCTTTGATCAAATTAAGGAAAGTATTACTACTTAGATCTATTTATATTACGTTATTTATAATTAGTTTAATTTATCTTGTTATTTATATAAACATAGATTTTACTTCCAAGTTTGAAGGGAGTGAGTCTAATGTAACTGGTAAAGTAGAATCTATAAAATACCAAGGTAATAAAATGACACTGACACTTAAAACTAAAGAAAAACTTATCGCCACTTATTATTTTGATACTAAAGAAGAATTAAATAAAACAAAACAAGAACTTTCATTAGGTGATACTCTTACTTTAGAAGGAGAGTTAACCAAACCCATTTCTAGTTTGAATTTCCACGGTTTTTCTTATCCTACCTACCTTGAATACCAAAAGATTTTCTATATAATGAAAGTTTCTCGCTTTTACATTGAATCTAAGAATAGTAATATTTTATACAGTATTAGAAATGCTATTAGAAGTAGTATTAAAACTGATAAAGTAGGAAGTTATATTAGAGTCTTCTTCTTAGGAGATGATACTTCTTTTAATACTACTTTAGAAGAAGATTTTAGAAATCTTGGCATTTCTCATCTTTTCGCTCTATCTGGAACGCAAATAAGTTTTCTAATTTCATTATTTACGTTACGTAAAAAATCTATAAGTTTTAAAAATTTGCTTTTTATCATTTGTGTTCTTTTAAGTTATTATTTAATAATAGAAGACTGTGCAGCGATTGATAGAGCTTTGATCTTTAGTTTAGTATTTTCTATAAACAAAACTTTTAACTTAAATATTTTACCTTCTTTCTTAATTCTATTATCTTTAAGTATTCTTTTCTTTATAAATCCCTATTACATATTTGATGTAGGTTTTCAGTACTCTACAATTATAAGTTGTACGTTAATCTTATACATGAATAATAAGAAAAGTAAAGGCAAGATAATAGACTTATTAGAAGTATCATGGGTAAGCTTCCTAGTTAGTTTACCCATTTCTTTATATCATTTTTCTTATATTAATCCTCTTAGTATAATTTATAATCTTTTCTATGTTCCTTTTATTAATGTAATTATCTTTCCATTATCAGTTATTTGTTTTTTTATACCTCATTTATCTTTTATCTTAGAGTTTTTTATAACTATCTTTGAAGGTAGTGTCTCATTTTTATCTCACCTTAATATAGGTTATATAACCCTGGCAAGATTTAATATAGTTTACTACTTATTATACTATATACTTATCTTTAGTTATTTATTTGTTAAGATAAAAAGAAAAATATTTCTATTCTTAATATTACTTATGATAGTAATACATTACTCTTATCCTAAAGTGTTTCCTAAAGATGCTTTATATATGATAGATGTAGGACAAGGAGATTCTTTCTTAATAACATCAAATAATAAAACTATGTTAATAGATACAGGAGGGGTTATGACTTATTATCAAGAACAATGGATGCAGTATGAAAAGAGTAGCGGTGGTAAATATTTAGTTACTTTTCTTAAATCCTTAGGAATAACAAACCTAGATTATTTAGTATTAACTCATGGAGATTATGATCATGCAGGGGAGGCTCTTACAATAATGGATGAGATAGATGTTGGTACTGTTTTCTTTAATGGTAATCTATTAAACGAATTAGAGAAAAAGATATGGAATAATTCTCTAAGTCATTATAAATTAAGAGAAGGAGATAGTTTTAGTTTAGGTAACTTTAATTTTTTAGTTATCTCTAATACATATCCTGATGAAAATGATGGTAGTTTAGTCTTATATAGTACTATTAATGATAAGAGTTTACTATTTATGGGAGATGCTAGTATAAAAAGTGAAGAGTATATCTTAGATAATTATGATATAAGAGATATTACAATACTAAAAGTAGGACATCATGGTTCTAGAACTAGTAGTAGTGAAGAGTTTATAGATAGTGTTAATCCTACTTATGCTTTAATATCAGCAGGAGTAGATAATAAATTTAATCATCCTCATAAAGAAGTAATTGAAAGACTAGAGGAAAATGGTTCTATAATATATAATACTCAGATAAATGGTATGGTTATGTTTGACTTTACTAATAATAAAATTAAGACTTATACATGATATTAATGGTATATATTTATTTTTCATAATATTATATATGTGTGGACAAGACTACTCATAACTTTAGTCATGAATACTTAATAAAATTAACAATTACTACTTGAATATATGTAACTTTCATGATAATATGTATATGTAAGGAAAAATTTCATACAATAAAAATGAGGAACATTTAATTTTGCATTTGAATGTTACCTCTAGTTATTTATTATTTAGAGTTGGCACTCATTAAGCTTAATGAGTGCCATTGTTTATATCTTTATAGCAATTACCAATATGGCAAGGCATAAAAGGATAAAAGCAATTGACTTTAAAAGTCTTAGAATAAAAGTTTTTATTTTCACTTTTATCAAGCCTCCCTTCATTAGATGATTGGAGGTGACACTCACATTAAATGTACCTAAATTAATAGTATCATATTGATGACTATATAGCAAGAATAAAATGTATATAATTTAATACGAGCTTTCGTAGATATTTCACATATGTTTAAAAAACTTAAACAATTATAAGAAACGACAAATTATTCGCTTCTTTTTTTATA
This sequence comes from Candidatus Onthousia faecipullorum, assembly GCA_018715925.1. Lineage (GTDB taxonomy): Bacteria > Bacillota_I > Bacilli_A > RF39 > UBA660 > Onthousia > Onthousia faecipullorum. The sequence goes on along the minus strand of DVKQ01000092.1, from coordinate 1,776 downwards.
TACTTAAAACGGTGGTAGGAATGAAAGTATATTTAGATCTAATATTCTTTATTAATTTCATGTTTGATTTACTCCTTTTAATGACTGTTAGTATAGAGTGTAAAGTCTTTTCTAAAAAAAGAAGATTACTTATATCTTCATTTCTAGGAAGTCTTAGTACATTTCTTTTATTCCTACCCTTAAATAATTTTTCTTTATTTCTTTTTAAAGTAGTTATAAGTATTATTATGATTTTTGTAGGCTTTAAAATAAGTTCTAAGGAATTATTTTTTTCTCTTATAAAGAGTCTTTATGGTAACAGTATTATTTTAGGAGGTCTAATTTATTTTTTAAATAATCAGTTTAGTTACAAACAAAAAGGCTTTATCTTTATTCATGATGGTACTAGTTTAAACCTAATAATTATTTTAATTAGTAGTCCTATAATCTTCTATCTGTATCATAAGACTATGACTGATGAAAAAAAGAAAAGAGATTTATTACATAAAGTATCTATAAAATGTAAAAGAGGAACAATAACTACATTAGGATTTCTAGATACAGGTAATAACATTAAAGATCCTTATAAGAAAAGGGGAGTTATTCTTATTAATTCTAGTGAAATAAACCTTAGCCTAGAAGAATCTATTTTAGTACCATTTAAAACAGTAGAGTCTAATAGTTTACTTAGATGTATAGAAATAGAGGAATTAAGGATAGATGATAATTTAATTAAAAAGAAATATCTATTAGGAGTTAGTCCTAAGAATATAGAAATAAAGGGAGCATCTTGCATACTTCCTAATATAATAGAGGAGGAATTAAAATGATTAGTTTACTTTACTTAGTAGCATTTTTACTTGATAAAAGTTATGAAATATTTTATGTAGGTAGTAGTGATATTTTACCAGAACCATTATCAAAAGAAGATGAAGAAGCATATCTTGTTATGGCTCTTGATGGGGATATTCATGCAAGAGATGTTTTAATTGAACATAATTTAAGATTAGTAGTCTTTCTTGCTAAAAAGTATGAGAATACAAAAGTAGATTTAGAAGACTTAGTTAGTATAGGTACTATTGGTCTTATTAAAGGAATAAATACTTTTAAACCTGATAAAAATATAAAACTTGCCACCTATGCCTCGCGTTGTATCGATAATGAGATTTTAATGTATTTAAGAAAAATTAAGAAGTCTAAAACAGAAGTTAGTATTGATGCATCCCTTAGTTTAGATGCTGAAGGTAATGAATTACATCTTGAAGATATTTTAGGAACTGAAGCTGATATAGTTACTAAAGGAATAGAAGAAGAAACAGATAAAAAATTAATGTTAGATGAAGTAATGAAACTAAATCCAAGAGATAGAGATATTATTATACTAAGATATGGACTTATGGGACATAATGAACTTACTCAAAAAGAAGTAGCAGAACTTCTTGGAATTAGTCAATCTTATATCTCAAGAATAGAAAAGAAAGTGATTAGGAGGTTAAAGAATATAGTTAAGTATTCGTAAATATTATGAAAAGTGAAAAAGAAGAGTTAATGAAGCTTAGATATTTATATAAAATAAAACAAAGTAAAGACTTAGGTCTTGTTAATAATGATATTGATTTTAAGAATAAGTATTTTAAAGATTTAGAAGAATTTAAGAAAAAATATATGTTACTACTCAGCCATAAATAAATAAATAGTTAACACAAAACTAAAGAAATATGATATACTTAAATTGCGAGATGAAACCTATCATAGCAAATTTGGTTATATAACATCTCGCTTTTTTGTGTAGAAAAT
>DVKQ01000091.1 GCA_018715925.1 Candidatus Onthousia faecipullorum | reverse complement strand
TTTTCTAGATAGTACACTTAAGTTACAAAAGTTAAGAGAGGTGTTCGGATTATGAAGATATATAAAGCATATAAATTTAGGTTATATCCAACAAATGACCAAAGGGGATTTATTAATAGAACTTTAGGATGTAAACGTTTTGTATATAATTATTATCTTAATTATTTAAAGGATAATAATGGTATAAATAGATTTGATTTACATAAAGATTTACCTAAATTAAAAGAAGAAAATGAATTTCTAAAAGAAGTAGATTCAACTGTATTATGTTCTGCTGTAGATGATTTATGTAAAGCTTTTAATGATTATTATGCTAAAAGAAAAGGTTATCCTAAATTTAAAAGTAAATTTAGTAAACAGTCATATAGAACTAGTTGTGTAAGAAGTAGATATAAAGAAAAAGAATATAGTAATATAGAAGTAAATTTATTAACTAGAAATATAAAATTACCTAAATTAGGTAAAGTAAATATAAGAGGATTTAGAAATAAAGAAAGAATAGAAGGTAAGATATTAAATGCAACTATATCAAGAGAAACAACTAATAAGTATTATGCTAGTGTATTAGTAGAAGAGGATATCTTAATAGAGAAAGTAACACCTACCACTATAGTAGGAATAGATTTAGGAATAAAAGATTTAGTAGTAACAAGTGATGGTATTAAATATAGTAATATGGAGAATAGAGGTTACTCTATCTATGAAGTAGGAATCCTTGGAGGTAACGACAAGGTAAAAACAAAATTTATTTTGTTTTATTTGTTCAAAAATTACAAAAAAAGAAATGTGCGTGTACACTATCCACATTTCTTTTTCTTATTCCATTGCATTTACTGCTTTAGTAAGTCTTGATTTTAATCTAGCAGCTTTATTCTTATGAACTAATCCACTAGTACAAGCTTTATCAACTCTTTGTAATGCAATATTTAATTTATTAGATGCTTCTTCTTTATTACCTGCATTTACTGCTTTCTCACAGTTCTTAATAGCAGTTCTCATACTAGAATTAACTAAAGTATTAATATCTCTTTTTCTTGCATTACTACGTACTCTTTTCTTAGCACTTCTAATATTTGGCATGTTTTTCACCTCGCTTTTTGTAAACAATCTAATTTTACCAAATAAAAGTATATTTTGCAAATATTTTTGTACTTTTTGTTAATAATATAAAAAGAGAATAAAAAAGAAAGGCAGTGATTTTGTCATGCATGAAATAGATTTAAGTAAATATAGAATTAGAACAGACTTAATAGTTGAACATCTTAATAACTTTAAAGAATATAAAAAAGATGAAGAACTCTATAATGATATAAAAATAGAAACTATTACTTTAGATAAAGATAGTGCTAAACTAATATCTAAAAAAGAAGGCATCTATAAGACCATTTACTTTGAAGATGTAACAGATGAAACTAATTTCAATAATTTATTAGAGACCACTATTAAAGCTTTAAAAGATTTATTTAAAAGTACTAATATTAAAGATACTTATAGTTGTTTAATAGTAGGACTAGGCAATAGAAAAGCAACACCTGATGCCTTAGGGCCTTTAACAGTAGACTCTATTAAAATAACAAGACAAATAGTAGAGTTAGGACTACCAATAGATTCTAAATATAGAGTTATTTCATCACTTGTTCCAGGAGTTATGGGAACAACAGGGATTGAAACTAAAGAAATTATAGAAGGAGTAATAGAAAAAACCAAACCAGACTTTTTAATAGTAATAGATGCTCTTGCCGCTTCAAGTCTTGAACGTATAAATAAAACAATCCAGTTAACAGATACAGGTATACATCCTGGTAGTGGCCTTTTAAATAATCGTTTTGAAATTAGTAAAGAAACTCTAGGCTTACCAGTAATCGCTATTGGAATACCAACAGTTGTAGATGCTACTACTATAGTCAGTAATACTATTGATTATATTTTTAGACACTTCTCTTATGAAAAAGAAAACATTAATAATAGTAAATTAAAGTTAGTACCTCAAATTAATAGAGATTATAAAAATCATGATAAAACTTTAGAAAAACACGAAAGAGAAGAGGTAATGGGGTTAATTGGTAATCTATCAGATAGTGAGATTAAATCTTTAATTACTGAAGTTTTAACACCTCTTGGTTATAATCTATTAGTAACACCTAAAGAAATAGACTTTGTTATTGAAAGATTAAGTAGACTTTTATCTAAAGCATTAAATAAAAGTTTAGAATTAAACTAATTCGACATAATTTTAATAACTCTTTTATTACTATGTAGTAAAGGAGATTTTTTATGAAGAAAAAATTTATATCAAAGAATAAAAAAACTAAGAAAATAAAACCTAAAATTATAATATTCTTTATAATGATATTTTCTTCATTTCTTTTAACTATAAAAGCTCTATCTAAGTATAGTTTACCTTATCAAAATAGTGATTTAGTAAATTTTCTAATAGAAAATAATAATCCTTTCATTGTTAATAGTAAATCTAATTATAGTTACTTTCATAAAATAATGACTAAGTTAATAGACTTAGATATAACTAATCCTCTTTCTATTTTAGATACTAATTTTAAAGGTTTAACTAAACAAATAAAAGTAGAAGGTAATGAGACGAAAAAAGTAAGTAATATAAATACAGTTAATGAAACAGAACCAACTATTTATTTATATAACTCTCATGATACAGAAGAGTATAAACCAACTTCCTTCGCAGAATATAGTGTTATGCCAACAGTAAAGTTATCAGATTATATTTTAAAAGAGAAGCTTGAAGATAATGGTTTTAGTGTCTTAATAGAAGAGACTACAATAAGTAGTATTAGAAGTAGTTTAGGTCTTAATTATGCTGGAAGTTATAAAGCTAGTAGAGTCTTAATGGAACAAGCAAAAGAGAAATATCCTAGTTTAATATATTTTATAGATTTACATAGAGATTCTCTATCTCATGACAAAACTACCTTGACTTATAATGAAAAAAACTATGCTAAAGTAATGTTTCTAGTAGGTTTAGAAAATCCTAACTACCAAGGTAATTTAGACTTTAGTACTAAAATAAGTGATTTAGTAAATGCCAAAATTCCGGGACTTTCTAAAGGTATATATGAAAAAGAAGGAGAAGGAGTAAATGGTATTTATAATCAAGATTTCTCTAATAGAACTATATTAATAGAAGTAGGAGGACCAGAAAATACTATTGATGAAGTATATGAAACTCTTCTTGTTTTAAGTGAAGTCTTAACTGAGGTGATAAAAAATGACCAAAACTAATTTAGCAAGACTTATCGTTTTAATATTAGTGTTTCTTTTCTTTGTCTTATACTTTATGCAAGCATCAGGTTATAATGAATATACAAGGAATAGAGAAAATATGTTAACAGAAGAACAAATAAAAGAATATGAGGAAGATATAGAAGCTGGAAAGGATGTAACTATAAAAGACTATCTTAATAAAGATAAAGTTAATTATGATAATAAAGTATCAGACCTAGGACTTAATTTATCAGAGTTAATAGGAGATGTTTTTAATAAAGGAATGAATGTTTTCTTTGAGATGTTAAATGAAGCTGTATCATCGTAAATTAAATTTTTTAAAAAACTATGAATTTTCAAAATTCGAGCTGGTTTTGGAGTGAATTTTAGTGAAAAAGGGCTATTTTTACTAATTTTCACTCTTTTTTTAGCCTGAATTTTGAAAATTCACTTTTTGCCTTACTTTTCTTTCTATGGTAGAGTTAAAACACTTTCTGGAAAGTATTTAATTAAGAAAGGAGAGTGTTATTATGTACACTGGATATAGTGAAGAAGAACTATTACAATTAATTGATTTGGAAAAGGCAGAAGATTTAAGAGAAGAATTAATAAAAAAAGGAGAAGTATTACCTGCTA
>DVKQ01000090.1 GCA_018715925.1 Candidatus Onthousia faecipullorum | reverse complement strand
AAAACCTTTTTATTTTTCTTTAAACTCTTAGGAACATCAATAATACATTGATTACTACTACCAACATAATGAATTTTTTCACTTGCAAGCCTTAGCACAAATCTCCCATCAAGTAATACATCTATATTATTTAAAATAGTATCTAAGTTTTTATCAGTATCTCTTTGTTCTAACAAATCTTCCCATGTATAACCAGTATAAAGCCAGATAGTTTTATCTCTAAACTTCTCTCTAATCTCTTTAACTAATTTAGAAATATCTTCACGATTACCTAAGAATAAAGGGTCACCCCCTGATAAAGTTATACCACTACACCAGTCTTTTTCTAATTCATCAAAAATCTCTTTTTTAGCAGCATCATCAAAGACTAATCCATCATTAGAATCCCAAGTAACAGCATTTTGACAAGCATGACAATGATGAGAGCATCCTGATACCCATAAAACTACTCTAAGTCCTTCTCCATTAAGCATATCCGCTTTCGTTATATTATGATACTTCATCACATAGACTTCCTTTCAGATATCTCAGCCATCTTAGCACTACTAAGCATTGTATCACCATGAACTCTAGAATAAGAAAGATAACCGTTCATTCTATCTATCTTTGTCAAATCACTACTCCCACACTTAGGACAAACATCCATATCTAACTCTTCATGGCCGCAGTTATTACAATATGCTAAAGAAAGATTAACCCCTTCATAAAAGCCTTTATCCATCGCTCTTTCTACATAAGTTATCATCGCTTTAGTATTATAACTCAAGTTATAACGAACGTACTGTATTCTTCCACCTTTAAATAGTTCAAAGAATCTATCTTCCAAATCTTGTTTCTCAATACCTGTAATATCTTCCCAAACACCACAATGGAAACTGTTAGAGACATATTCACGAGAACTAACACCTGGAATAACACCATATTTCTTACGGAATTGTTTAATCTGCAAGCCACATAAACTCTCTGCAGGTGTTCCATATATAGCATAAAGAATATGATCTTCTTTTTTAAATTCTGTAGCCTTTTTATTAATATATTTCATAACTTCAAGAGCAAACTGTCCATCTTCTACAATACTCTTACCATTATACAGAACCTGTAATTCATTTAAAGCCGTTATACCAAAAGATGCTGTAGAACTTTTCAAAATAGGTTCAATAGGCTCTTCAGGTTTCAAATTACCTCCATAAAAACCACCTTGACAGTAAGCTAGAGGATTAGTAGAAGCCTTACGTTTAGATAGATATCGATAAGTACGAATATGAATCCTACGAATCATCTCTAAGTAATAATCAAGCACTTCATAAAAGTCTTTCTGTTCTTCTCTAGCTTTAGCAAGTATCATAGGTAAATGTAAAGATATTGCCCCTATATTAAATCTACCAATAAAAACAGGTTTATCTTTTTCATCAGCTGCATCCATTCCTCCTTTTTCATACCAAGGAGAAAGAAATGCCCGACATCCCATAGGACTAACAATTCTCTTATATTTCTTATACATCTCTCCCACATAACCTTCTCCTGATAATGATAAATAATCAGGATACATTGTCTTTTCACTACATTTAATAGCAGTAAGAAAACTATCTCTTAACTCTCCCCCTTCACCATGTATTTTTTTATCGTATAAGAACACAAGTTTAGGAAATACAGTAGGTCTTTTAAATCCTTTCTTACCTTGACCTTCTCTATGTACATCTAATATAGTCTTAGTAATCATAACCGCAAACTTATCTTTATCTACACCAAAAGTAAGAGTAACAAAAGGATAATCTCCTCTACTAGAACTAACTGTATTTAATTTATATTCAAATCCCTGATACCCTTGTTCACACTCTCTAACTGTCTTCTTCCAAGCATAATCATCCGCTTCAGATATATATTCTTTTCCCTTAATACTTAAATACTCTTTATAATACATATCATAACTTTTCTTAGCATATTTCTTTAACACAGTATCAATTTCTGGAAGAGTAAAACCACCATACTGCATAGCAGTAGTATTAATAGTAACATCCCCTAAAACATTAAAAGCCGTTTGTAATGTTTTAGGTTCTGTATACCAAATATTACTCATCTCAAACCCATCTTTTAAGACATTAGCAATATCAAACAAACAACAATTCATCGTATCTCGTCTTGCACTCATATCATGAATATAGATATAACCATCTTTACAAGCTTCTATTTCAGCACTAGTTAAAAAGAATTTCTTATAAAGTTCTTTATTAAGACTATTATATATTAAACATCTCTGTGTAGTAACTAAAGCACTATCCATATTAGCACAATCTTTATCACCTATATAAGTTATAACTTGACTCTTTTTATAGACTTCATCTAATATATGAATAATATCTTTCTTATAATCTCTATACTCTCTATAACTCTTAGCAACCAAAGGATTAATAGTCTCTAAAGCTACTTCACAACAACTATGTACTTGTTCAACAGTAGGATTACTTGTCTGTGTTTCTAAAAGCTCCACTACTTTATTAACAATTTTATTCATAGCATCATCAGTTAAATCAACCATAACACGTTCAGCACTACTTCTAACTGCTTTCCTAACTCGTTCAGGATCAAACTTTTCTAAGTTCCCATTTCTTTTTACAATCATAATATCCTTCATGTACATCAACTACCTCTCTATCTTACAAAATCCATTCTAACTCACAAACTAAAATAATTATTGTTGCATTTGCAACAATAATAAAAATTTGATAAAATTAGATAAATGAGGTGATACAAAATGGCGAAAACTTTAGATGAAACAAGACTTTTACAATTTAAAAAAAATTTGTCAAGCTGTGTCAATATTAAGAGTAAAGTATTTTACAATAAAGAATTAATATTAAGTTATTCTCCCATCAAAAAGAAAATAGGATTTATTACAGAAGGCAAAGCCAATATTGTAAAGATGGATAAAGAAGGAAATACTACTATTATGAGAGATTTAAAAGAAAATGATATTTTCTCTAATTTATTCTTTCAAGAAACAGAAGATGAAATTTATATTATTAGTAATGGTGAAACAGAAGTTATTTTTATAGACTATTACAATAGTATAAAAAATTGTAAAGGAAACTGCCCTTTTCATAACAGTATAGTTTTAACTTTATTTGATTTATTAATAGAAGATAATAAACAACAAAATGAAAAGATTGAACTATTATCAAAGAGAACAGTAGAAGAAAAACTATTATTTTTCTTAAAACAAAGGATGAATAAAAACAACATTTTCAAGGTTACTACTTCTTATAAAGCCATAGCAGAATATCTCTTTGTAGATAGAGCTAACCTTATGAGAGAGTTAAAAAAGATGGAAGAGAAAGGATTAATTGAAAGACATGAAAAAACAATAAAAATAAACATCTAAAAAAGTATAACTCTAACCACAGAGATTATACCTTTTTCTTAAGTATACTTATTGTAACGCAATCTCAAACGGATCGGATTTAGTACCTGTGCCTGATGTTATTACAACATTAGATTTAAGATTTAAAGATGAGCGAATACTGTATGAGTTTGAAGGATTATTACCATAAGAGTTACCGTCACTGCTCACACTACGGACATAAGAAATAGTATAAGGTGTTAATGTCCAATAAATTGCTGTCAACCCTGTACTAGAATTTTCGTCTTTTAATGCATATCTTTCAAATTGTCCTGACATTAATTCTCCAAGTCGAAGCAATCCTACTTTGGACGTAGTCGTACTTGATGTTAAGGTATTGCCAGTTTCATCTGTATATTTGGCTAATTTATATGATGTACCCTTTCCTACTGTTCCTAAATACCATGTAGTGCTATCTTCTATCATTGCAATATCTTCATCTGTCAAATAACCATTTCCTGTATTTAAATAATCATTATTCAAAAATGAACCTATTGTATTTTCACTTGAAAATATTGTGTTACTTCCAAATACATTTTTTATAAATACTTCAGAACTTTTTAATGGTTCACCACTGACTATTTTGGTGCCACTACCATTTTCATGGCTTACTATTCTGTATAGATTATTTTCATCATTTCCAAATCTTATATATTCACCGCTGTATCTTGTATTTAAAAATGTTCCAGAAAGATTAGTATCATTATCTCCCATTAAGCGATAAGGATTATCAATAGTGCCATCACCATCTACTATTGTAACATTAGATTTTAAATTTATAGATGGACGTACACCTCCAGCATTCAAAGCACTATATACGCTAACATCACCATAATAACCCACACTCCGAATATTAGATGAAATAGATTGAGTTAATGTCCACCAATAAAGTCCATTATTTAAATAGCTATTAGTCTGGCCATCATTACTTGACTGATATTCATAAGTATTAAGTAGGCCTACAGGTGCTATTACCGTTGTCCCTCCATTTGGTCTTTTAATACTGCCTAATTCACTATCATCCATTGTCGCATCCCATACACTATTTGTTACTATAAAGTTCTCATAATCTCTTAAATTACCTAAGAAACCATCTACACTAGTATTATTTAACCAATCTTCCATATAACTACCATCAAAAGCTGTACTACCATTTGAATAGTTAATTGCACTTATATTCCATTGTGTTACTAACTTAGTTGTCTCAGTATCATTATTGACACTAACCGCTCTCCATAACTTTCCACTATACCAAATATAATTATTTGGATCTTCTCCAGTTATAAAGGTATCTATTCCGTCATCATAAGTACTACCACTAGAAAGATTATCTATTACTATATCTGATACTTTACCTGTCATTACTATTTCTTCAAATAAATGTCCATTTTCTGGTAATGTTAAATCATTATAATCTAATCCTACACTAACTCCTAAAGTAATTGTAGCACTACTACTAGATTTATTAGATACTCTAATACTATAAGTATTACTAGATCCACTAACATCTGCTTTCTCTAAGTTTATTCCTATTGATACAGGTGGTGTATTTAATCCATCTCCTGTTACATATCCTGCCGTTACATCTGTAGGTAAACTACCTACATAATAGAAATTAAATCTTGCTATTCTATTATTGGGATTAGATAAAGTAACAGTAAATGTTTTTGTCTCTTTACTACCTACTGTTAAAGTATTAGATTCTTCTCCATCTACTGTCAGTTTATAAGTCAAATTACCTGTTACTATTCTAATAGCATTACTCTTCTCTTTACTTACTGTAAACATTGCATAAGAAAAGTATCCTCCTACTATTAATAGAGTTATTATAATCATTACTATCATATATATCTTACTAAAACTTGTTTCTAAAAATAATTTTTTCATAATTACCTCACTTTCATTATTACATGTAAAAAAGAATAGAATAATCCTACTCTATTCTTCTTACACTATGAAAGAAAGTAACTAAACTACCATTCTGGTTAGTTATCTGCACTCCCCCAGTTAACACATTGTAAATTTTTATTTTTCATAAATTCTACAATCATATTTACTTTCTTCATATTCATTTCTTCCCTTCTGTTTTCTATTTTTAATACTTACATAACATATAAGAAACCATTATTATCTATGATTGATTACTACTAGTTAATACAACTTTAGTAGTATGTTCTTCACCATCTCTTATATAAGTTATCTCTATTGTATCACCTACAGAATATTTGTAAAGTTCATATCTTAAATATGCAGAATCTTGTACTTCTTCATCATTAAGTTTAGTAATAATATCTCCTTCTTTTAAGTCAGAATCAGCCGCTCCACTTCCAGATTGAATACCTGCAACTACAACACCACTATTTATATCATTAGGAATATTATAATTATATCTATAACTATTCTTAGCATCACTAACGTTAATCATAGAAACACCAAGTAATGGCCATTCAATAGTTTCCCCAGCCTCTAAAGTCTCTATCTTACTATTAACATATTCTATAGGAATAGCAAATCCCATACCTTCTACTTCAGTTTGAACAAGTTTCAAAGAAATAACACCAATAACTTCTCCATTAGTATTCATTAAAGGTCCACCACTGTTCCCTGGATTAATCGCAGCATCAGTTTGTAATACTTTCATAACCCAGTCACTACCACTAGTATTACTATCAGTACTAACACTAACTAATCTATCTTTACCTGCTAAATGTCCAGTCGCTACGCTTCCTCTATATTCATAGCCTAAAGGACTACCTATAGTAAATACCAAATCACCTAAACTAGCATTTTCACTATTACCAAGTTGTAAAGCCACTATACCATCATATGTTTTTATTCTAATAACAGCAATATCAACATAAGAATCTCCTCCTAATACTTCTCCTTCTATCTCTTCATCAGAAGAAGTAATTAAAGTAACCCTATCAGCACCTTCAACAACATGTTGATTTGTCATAACATAAGCATTATCTCCATCTATTTTATAGACAAAACCTGTACCAGTCGCAGCCACTTCATTATTTTGATAATTTCTAATCATCAAAACTCCATCATAAACTTTATCTACCGCTTCACTAATACCTGATTCATCTACCACTACTTTAGTACAATCAGCAGCACTACAAGTTAGTCCACTATTTGTAGAAGAACTACTATTATTACTAATAATATCTTCTCCTCCTATAATTACAAAAGTTAAAACTCCACCTATAACAAATGATACAATTATAAGTACAGCTTCTTTAATTCTCTCTGTTTTCATTATTTACATCTCTCCTCTCAATACTAGCAATTTCCATATAATTATTAGGAAAACCCATTTTGTCTAATATTTTATCTATTTTAATACTATGCAAATTATAATCAAGATTATCAATTCTCTTTTCTAGTTCTAAGCACATATCTTTAAACTCATCATAACTTAACATTCTCTTCATTATAATAAGAAGTGCAAACAAATCATTAGTACCATTTACGTACACCCCTTCTTCATCTTTTTTTATTCCTAGCAACTCATGATATCTTGTTCCTTTAATCTTCTTTTGAGTTCTATTTTCATAAAGAATATCTTCATGAGCACATAAATTACGATAATTAGAAAGTATAGGTAAATAATTACTAAACTCATCTAGTGATATATTATAAATATTACAAATATTTACTTGATCATCATATTTCATTATTGAAAATAATTCTCCAACTATTCCAAAAGATAACACTTTAACTAAAATCCAAAGAGGAACATATCCATAATTAAACATATAATGAGCAGTCGCTGTATGTTGAGCCCCATTAATTCTAATCTGTCTTTTCATCTTTTTAATTAAATCATTTACTTGTTTCTGTTTACTCTTATCACTAGTAAAGTTCTTTGCTCTTAAATAATATTTCTCTTTATATCCATATTTTTTAGATAATTGATAAGAAAATATAGATTTTAAATTATTTTCAATAACAAGTAAGTATTTAAAAAATACATTTCTAATCGCTCTATCAAAAAGAAACAAACTATACATCTCTTCAAAAGTTACACCATCTAAGAAATGTTTATCAACACTACTTCTCATAAAAGGATACCTATAACCTGATATAAAGAAATAATTTTCTCTTAAAAGAATTTTCTTAGCATATTCTTCATCATTAATAGTCATACCTTTATATTTAAGTATTTCTATTTGTTCTTCAAGATTCTTAAACTGCTTATCTATCATCTTCTTCCTCACCTAGAATAAATTATATCACAAAAATTATGTAAAAAATATGAATAATTTAATGAAAAATTATGTTATACTTTAAAAAGATAGAAAGGACTGATTTAGACTATGCCTGCAACTGTTACCCATGCTTACTTTGCAAATGATCTTTACGACATACTTCCTATTGGTCTAAAAAAGTTATTAATGGATGAAAAAAAAAGACTAAGAATGTTCTCACAAAGTACAGATTCTTTTATTTTTTATAATTTACTTAAAAAGAAAGATAAACATATAAGAGATTTCCAAGGATACTTTCATACAAATAAAACCAAAGAGTTTTTTATTAATTTAGTTAATTATATAAAGTATAATAATTATTATCAAAACAGTGAAGTAATGGCTTTTCTCTATGGTTTTATCGCTCACTATTCCCTAGATTCTATTCTTCATCCCTATATAATTTATAAAACAGGTATAGTAAATGAAGATGATAAAACTACTTACAAATATAGAAACAAACATGAATATATGGAGAACTTTCTAGATAATTACATGATTAAACAAAGGGAAAATATAACACCCTATAGTTTTAAGTTCTATGACTTTACTTTTGATTTAAAACCATTCTCAAAAGAATTAATAGAAGTAATAGATTATGCTTTTAAAGAGACTTTTAACTTCAAAGATTTCTCTAAGTATTACTATAAATCATTAAAAGATATGTACAAAGCTTTAAAGTATTTAAGATATGATAAATATGGAATAAAAATGTTTTGTTACAAGACAGTAGATAAATTTACTAGTGATAAGACTTTTAAGTTGCAAGCAATATCTTATCATACCTCATTAAAAGATGAATATAATTATTTAAATTCAAATCATAGTACCTGGATTCACCCATGTCTAAAACGTGAAAAACACAATGAATCTTTTATTGAGTTATATTCTATTGCTTTGAAAGAATCTAAAAAGATTATCACTGATGTTAATAGTTATCTAAAAGACACAAAAAAGATTAATTTAAAGAATGTCTTTAAAAATTACTCATACCTAACAGGAAAAAACTGTGATAACAAAAATAAATTACAATATTTTGAATAAAATAAAGATTAACGTATCACTATATAAATAGGTGATAATATGTTAGAAAGTTATAAAATTGCAAGAAGTAGTAATAATGAAGAAGTATTATACTTATATTTAAATGTTGATTATGAATTTGGTGAAGATTTAGAGGAAAATGACTTAGAAAAGAAAGCTAGAAGTTATTTAGTTACTCATGATATTAAATTTAACGGTAATAAGATTATTTTTATCGTAAATGGTATAAGTACTAAGATGATTACAATTAATAACAACAAGGCTTACTTAAATGATTATTTAATAACTCTTAACACCAAAGAAAAAATGACTTTAAAAGATATATTATTAAGTCTATTATTTAGTAATATAAATATCTCTTTGAAAGAAGAAACTCTAAAAGCTTTAACAGTTCTATACAGAGGAGAAATAATTTATAATTTAAATAATAATACTCTAGATTTAAGAAAATTATCTTTATCTTATCATAACTATAATTATTACAAAGTTACTTATCCTGAAACATACAAATCAAAATTTACTATATTTAACAAAGTAATAGATGAAACTAATGGAGAGTATTTAATTAATAATAATAAACCTATCAAATGTTTTACTCACTTAGTCAGTAATGGTTATACAGAAGAAGATAAAAGTATTCCTTACACTTTAAAAAAAGAAAGTCTCTGGGACTTAGCATACCCTAACTATTTACAAAGAAAAGATTATAGTATTAAAGAATTTAAAGAAAAATTAAATCTAAAGAGTGATAAGTTTACCATAAAGATTACTAGTATAAGCGACTCTAATAGAATAAAAGAACTAGACTTAGGAGAAAGAAAAATAGATGCTAGAAGTCTAGCCGTCTATTTAGATTTACCTTCAACTGATATTACTATAATTATTAAGAAAGATTATCTTACTTTCATAACAAGAGGAATAGGTAGTGGTTTAGGTCTAAGTATTATAGGAGCAGATAATCTAGCAGAGTTAGGTTATAACTATAAACAGATATTAAATTATTACTTTAAAGATGTATCGTTAGTGGTGCAAAAATAAATTTGCATAAATGTAATAATTATGATATAGTATATTTGTAAGAAAAAATTCATACAATATTAAAAGGAACACTTAATATTCGCATGTTGAGTGGACCCCTAATTATTTTTTCGAGAGCCACCTAATCCAACAGTTGTAAGTTAGGCGGTTTCTTTCATTTTAAAGCAAGTATGGCAAATAGCAACAAGATATCTTGAAGAAACAACATAACTACTAAAGAAAAAATCAAATAATCTTTCTTGTTCATTAGCTAGACCTCCTTTCTGAGGTCCCACCCAACTATTAAATGTTCCTACATATAAAGTATCATATTAATTTCTAGATAGCAAGGAAAAAATGTAATAAATTAGTTACGAGTTTTCGTAAATATATTAGTATATTATTATAAAATGTATAATACCAAAATGAAAGAATTATACTAAAATACAGCAAAAAATAAATTTGCATAAATGTAATAATTATGATATAGTATATTTGTAAGAAAAATTCATACAATATGAAAAGGAACACTTAATATTCCCATGTTGAGTGGACCTCCAAATTTTTATATTATGGATTAGCCCCTAATTCAACAGTTGTGAGTTAGGTGGCTTTTATTTATATCGCTAAAAATAATAACTTTATAAGTAAAAGGATAATTATGATTAAAGAGACTATTAATAAATCTTTTCTATTCATAATATCAATCTCCTTTCTAGGAGATATCCACCCAACTATTAAATGTTCCTACATATAGAGTATCATATTAATTTCTAAATAACAAGCAAAAATGTAATAAATTAGTTACAAATTTTCGTAAATATATCATTTCTTTATTATTAAATATACAATACCAAAAATGAAAGAATTATGCTAAAATACAGCAAAAAATAAATTTGCATAAATGTAATAATTATGATATAGTATATTTGTAAGAAAAATTCATACAATATGAAAAGGGAAATACTTAACTTACCCGAGTTGAGTACTTGCCCCAATTTATTTTTGGTTCAGTACTTAATCTTGCGATTGAGTACTTTTCTTATGTGGTGTTACTTTACAAAAAGCAAGGCAATTAATAAGAAGATGATTATGATTAAAGCAGTAACTAAAAAGTCTATTTTTCTCATAATATCAAGCCCCTCCTTATTTAGAGTAGGCAAGTACCCAATAGTTAAGTTTTCCCTATAAATATAGTATCATATTATTTTTTCTAGCACAAGAAAAAATGTAATAAATTAGTTACGAATTTTCGTAAATATACTAGTATATTATTATAAAATGTATAATACAAAAAATAAAAAAATTATGCTAAAATAATTATTAGATAAAAATTATTGAAAATATAACTATTAATAAAACATTGAAAGGAAAAATCATTATGACTAGAGAACAATATTTACAAAAAGCAAAAGACATTATGATACATAAAAATCCTTATGGAGCTTACCATCAACAAAACTTCAATACATACAGTGCATATGGAGAAATGACACCAATTAATTCTGATATTATAAATAATATGCCAAATTCAAAAATAATATTAAGTGAAGAAGTATATGGATCTTTGTTAGGAATACAAGATGTCACTAATATAGAAAAAAAAGAAGTACCTTTTTTCTTATATGGAAAAGAAATTGAAAACAATGTAATCGAATTTGATGGTTTTATTACATCAAGCTCAAGAGAAAACAGGCAATCGACAGAAGCCAAATATAACGAAAAAATGGAAAAAGATTTAATAAATAAACTTAATAATAACCGATATAATGGTTTTGTTGTTTGTCACGGTCATTCTCATCCAAGAGGAAATTTTAGCGAAAACTTTTCTCTAGGCGATTTCACTAGCTATATTCAAATGAATCAAGATAATCAAGTGTTTAAAACTAAACAAGCCGAACTTACAGCATGTTTAGTTACCAGTACAGGCGACATTAATTTTGTATTCTACGATAATACAAGCGATAACTTTTATAGATTTACTGATATTTTTGTAAAAGATAAAGATAATAAATTAACACCAGTTAATTGTTATGGACTAAATCAAAGAGAAAGAGCAGATATTACAAATAGAAGTCTATCATAACATTATATTTATTTAAATAATATCATGTAAGTAAAAATAAATTTGCATAAATGTAATAATTATGATATAGTATATACATAAAAGAAATTACATAAAATTAAAAAGAGGAACATTTATTTTTGCACGTAAATGTCACCTCATAATTGTTTTATGATTGACACTCCTATGCTGAGTGTCTTATTTTATATTTTTATAGCCACTACCAATAAGGCAAGACTTATAACAACCAAAGCGACAGATTTTAAAAGCTTTAAAATAAAAGTTTTTATCTTCACTTATAAGCCCTCCTTTTCTTAAGAATGGAGGTGACACCCACATAAATGTTCCTACATATAGAGTATCATATTAATTTCTAGATATCAAGAAAAAATGTAATAAATTAGTTACAAATTTTCGTAAATATTTTAATAGACATAAAAAGAGGAACAACTAATTAAAGTCCCTCTAATAATATGTTTTATATTACATATCTCAATAAACAAAGTATCATTTTTATAGTTAATGAGTCTTAATATAAATTTATTAATTTATCTTGATACTTCCTCTCTTTTTCTAATTCTTTTAAAGACTTTTTAGGTGTTGGTAAATATTCTGGCATTGTACCACCATTTTTAGCAATAACTTCTCTAATATTTTTCCCAATATTATAATGAGTCTAATTTGCCTTTCCTTCTCCTTGAATATTATCTTTTTTAATTTTGATTCAGTTTGTGAAATACGAAAAAGATTAGCTGCTAATTCTTCACTACCCATATTGTCTAATATTTCTTCTCTATATCTTAATCCTTTTCTTTTAGCGATATCATCCGCAGTTTCTCCATTATATAATCCTTTATATCCAGCATTATGAAATTTATCAAAGTTCTTAACTCCTGCTTTTTTAGCCGTTTGATTTAAAGAATAGTTTCCTTTTTTAGTTAAATTTCTTTGATAAAATCCTTTCTCATCTTCCGTTAACATAGAATATTCTATCTCTGTTAACTCTTGACGTCTTGTTTGAACTGAAAAATAAGTTTGACCTAGTGCAATGATCTGCATTTTGTACTATTAAATAACAAGCATATCTAGATAACTTATAATCTAATAAATTTTTAACTCCTCCATTAGGCATTTTTGATGTTTTTCCCACCTGGGAAAAATGTTCAAAAACCTTATAATTACTATTCTCACATGCTTTTTTTGCATTTTCTATCACATTACAAAACTTATCCAATTTTTTATATTCTAATACATTTTGCAATTATCTCGCTAACCAATATTCATTACCATATTCATCAATATGTTTAATGTCTTCAAATACTGTCTCATTATATTTTTTAATTTCCATCATCCATAACCTCCCTCTGTTTTTATTTAAATGTATTAAAAATAACTATTTATCTCGCTACATCAATAGTATCATATTATTTTTTCTAACACAAGAAAAAAGTATAAAAAAAGCTACGATTTTTCGTAATCTTTTTATTTATTCAAATACACTATTCATAAGCTCTTCTATAGTCTTTTTTCTCTCCTCAGTTTTATCTTTATTAATAGTTATAGTAACAACGTCACCTTCTTTAACATTAGGAACTAACTCTATTGGTAAATTACACATCTTACCTTTATCTATTTCTACAACTGCATAATCTCCTTCAACTCTATCAACAATTACATCCATTAATTAGTCACCTCTAAACTATAACTAGCACTATCTTCTCCATAAGTAATTTTAACTTCATAAGTACCAGGCTTAACATTACTACTAACCTTAAAAGTCCAACTAACATTACCTTCACTATCACTAGTTTTATCTTCAAGGCCAGATGCTTTACTCTCTCCACTAGAATAGATTACATCTATATCATAAGTAGTATTAGGAAGCCCTTTAATACTAACAGTAACATCACTTCCTCTACTAATAGGAGATGTTAAACTAACAAGAT
>DVKQ01000089.1 GCA_018715925.1 Candidatus Onthousia faecipullorum | reverse complement strand
AGTTAAGTGAGTTTGAGCGGGCTATAACTTTACTAACTTTAAAAAAACGTGAAGATTTAGAAAAGATTAGTGAAGGAGTTGAAGGGTTAATGGAAGCGAAAGAAAAGATAACAAAACTATCTGATAATATAAACATAATAGGTGCTTACGATTATGAAAGACATAAAGAATGGGAGTGGAAGCAGAAGGCTAAAGAATATGTTAAAGACGATTTATTAAAAATTGAAGAAGGCAAGAAATTTATAGAAGAAAATAGTAAAATTCTTGAAGAGAAGAGTAAAGACCTTGAAGAGAAGAGTAAAGGTCTTGAAGAGAAGAGTAAAGGTCTTGAAGAGAAGAGTAAAACTCTCGAAGAGAGGCAGAAGTCTTTTGAAGAACAGCTTGTTTCAACTGCTAAAAAACTATTAGATAAAGACTTTTCTTTAGAAGATATTAATGAAATTACGGGATTATCTATAGAAAAAATAGATAGTTTAAAATAAGTAGTTGATAATGGTAGATAATATGTGTTAATATATAGTTAACAAATGAGATGTAAAGAGGGTTAGAATTAATTTTTAACTTATATAAAGATTTCTTGGGCGAGAAGTCTTTTTCTTTTAAAATTATTATTATTGGGATATAATAAATGTAACAAGATTATTATATCTTTATATTTTATATTGGAAGGTGGTTTTTTTGAAGAAGTTAAGTGAATTATATAATATAGATGATGATAGATTGATTAGAGGAATTAAAATTAATTCTAAAGAAGTGAAGCCTGGAGATATTTTTGTATGTACAATGGGAGTTACTCGAGATAGACATGATTTTATTGATGAAGCGATTAAAAATGGAGCGAGTGCTGTTGTTGTTAGTCGTGATGTAGGAGAAAAGTCTGTACCTATTATTAAAGTAGATGATACTAATATAGAACTTAGAAGTTTATGTTCAAAGTTTTATGATTATCCATATACTAAAGCTTATATGATAGGTGTTACTGGTACTAATGGGAAGACTACTGTAGCAGAGATTATTTATCAGTTATTAGGTGAGTCTTGTGCTTATATAGGGACTAATGGCAGAAAATATAAGTCTAAACATTTTAGTATGAGGAATACTACTCCTGATGTAGATAGACTTTATATGTATTTTAAAGAGTTTGTTGATGCAGGATGTGATACTATATGTATGGAAGCAAGTAGTGAAGCTTTTTATAGACATAGACTTGATGATATAAAATATGATATAGGTATAGTTACTAATATTACAGAGGATCATTTAAATATACATAAAACATTAGAAAACTATGTAGAGTGTAAATGTCAGGCGGTTAGACAAGTTAAAGATGATGGATATGCTATATTAAATAGTAGTGATAAATACTTTGATAAATTTAAAAAAGAGGCTCATGGTAATATAGTTAGTTATGGTTATAAAGATAGTGATACTTTAAAAATAGAAGATTATACTTTGAAAAGAGATAAGACTATTATTAACTTTAAATATAAAAATAAAATATATAAAGTAGTTTCTCCATTACTTGGTAGTTTTAATGTAGATAATTTAAGCTCAGCTATACTTTGTTTATTATGTAAAGATATTAGTTTTGATGATATTATTAATAGAGTCTTAAATATTAAACAAATAGAAGGTAGGATGGAGATAATGCCTTTTGTCTTTCGATATACAGTAATACTTGATTATGCTCATACTACTGATGCACTTGATAATATATTAACATTTTTAAATATGGTTAAAGATGCTAGAATTATTACAGTTACAGGTAGTGCTGGAGGAAGAGAAAGTGCTAAAAGACCAAGTATGGGGAAAGTAGTTCTAGAAAAATCTGACTATGTTATATTTACAATGGATGATCCGAGATTCGAAGATCCTAATAAAATAATAGATGATTTAGTTAGTGAGTCAGATAAGACTAATTATATTAGAGTTGTTGATAGAAAGAAAGCGATTTATAAAGCTTTAGATATGGCAAAAGATAAAGATATAATATTAATTGCAGGTAAGGGTAGAGATGATTATATGGCTATTGAAGATAAATATCTTCCTTACTGTGATTATGATGTAATTAAGAGTTATTATGAACAATAGTTTACACTTTATATTTTGTCAAGATGTTGTCTAATTAGTGTCTATATGTTAAGATAATATAGAGGGATGTATATGAAGATAACAGTTTATATAATAAATGCTATACTATTTATGGGATGTTGTTTACTTGTCAGTACAACAACACCTGATGTTAAAGATATAGATGTAAATAATAAAATTACTTATGTAAATAGTGATGCAATTACTAAAGAAGAAATCATAGAAATAGCACCTGTTGAAGTTATAGAAGAAGTAGTAGAAGAAGAGAAAGTAGTAGTTGAAGATAAAGAGGAAGAGATAAAAGAAGAGCCTAAGGAAGAGGTAGTAAAGGAAGAGAATAATACAACAACAACTTCTACCAGTAATGACAATAGTAGTAATACTAATAATAGTAATAAACCATCAATTACAGTTGGTTCTATATTTACAGGTAGTATGAGTGGATATGGTTCTGATATAGGTACTCATACTGCTTCAGGACATTATATAGGAGATAGTATTTATTATTCTGATCATACTTATGGTGATGTTAGAATATTATCTGGAGATGACTGTATTCCTTTTGGTACTATTGTAAAAGTTAATAGTAAGATAGGAGAGTTTATAGGAATAGTTATAGATACAGGTGGTAGTGTTGGATTTGATGGAATACATGATTTTGATTTATTGTTCAAGACAAGTAATGAAGCATTAAATTTTGGAGTTAGTAGAAATACTACTTTTGAAATATTAAGAGTTGGTTATTAATTGTAAATAGAGAATAAAAATTTCTCTTTTTTATTTATATTTCGCTATGTTGTAGAATTTGAGGGATGATAGTGATAGTCTTCATAGACATCATAGAAATCTAATATACTATGATTGTCGCAAACATTATCAAATTTAATATCTGTTTGTTTTGTTATAGTACATTTTTCA
>DVKQ01000088.1 GCA_018715925.1 Candidatus Onthousia faecipullorum | reverse complement strand
TACAAAGTTATAATAATAATTTATATCAAATGTATGAAGAAGAATATAATCGGAATATAAAATTATCTAAAGAAATAAAAGAATTAAAGTTAAATAATACTAATTTACAATATGAATTAAAACGTTTTAAGTTCTATCTCAGGTGATGTTAATATTAATTATGAGATAAGTGCTAAAAAGGAAAGTGGAACATTAGAAGATCAATATATAAAGTTATATTTAACTAGAGTAACAGAAAACAGTGAAGAAGAATTAATGACACCAGAAACTTATAACGAAGAAGCATCTTCTAATAGTTATACAGGAAGTAGGAGAATTAATGGAAGGACAATTTGAAAGATATACAGCAAAAGGCACTAATATAATTACAAATTTAACAACAAATTATTGGTTAATAACTCCATGTAGTACATCTGAAATGAATATTATGAGTTCCTATGGTTATTCTTACTTTAATCAGGTTACAAATGCATTTAGTATCCGTCCATCTTTAAATCTAAAATCCAATGTAGTAATAACTGGGGGAGATGGGACTAAAAATCGGCCATTTACGATTGAACTTCAATAAAAATAGTTATTTAATAATCTAGTGTATGTAAAAACACTAGATTTTTTTAAACTTTTTGTTGACGCATGACAACTTGTCACATATAATGTTATAGTGACTGTTAGGAGGGAGATAAATGCCTAGTGATACTTTCTTAAGATTAAATGATGAAAAGAAAAGAAAACTAATAGATGCTAGTTTTAAAGAGTTTTCTCTTAATAACTTTAATGATGCTTCTATTAATAGAATTATTAAAGAAGCAGGTATTTCTAGAGGAAGTTTCTATATGTACTTTATTGATAAAAAAGACTTATACTTTTATTTATTAGAACAATATGGAGAAATACTTGTTAATAATATGAAAAGAGATTTAATAAAAAATAAAGGAGATCTTTTTAAAATGTTTCAAGATAATATTAAAGAAAGTTATAACTCTTTTAAAAATGATAATATTAACTTCTTTAAGAAATCTTTAGAAAATATCACTATTATGGAAGAGTCTAAAAGAACATTTGGTTTTCGTGATAAGAGACTCTTAAAAGAACTTATTCCTAACATCAATTTAGAATTACTTAATGATAATGCTAAACGTCATATTGAAGTAATTTTTGCCATTAATATGCACCTATTGATGGTAACCTTAATGAAGTTGTTAAAAAATGATAGTCTTGATGAAGAGATACTTAAAGACTATTATGAACAACTAGATCTTTTAAAATATGGGTGCAATAAGAAGGAGGAAGTATGTTAAAGATATTTAGATATTTAAAAGATAATATTTTATCAGTTATTCTAATTATTTTACTATTAATAGTTCAAGCGAACTGTGATTTAACTATACCAGAGTATACTTCTAATATTATTAATGTAGGAGTACAACAAGGTGGTATAGAAGAAGTTAATCCTAAAGTAATTAGAAAATCTAAATTAGATGAGATTCTACTTTTTGTAAATGATAAAGATAAAGAAGAGATTCTATCTAATTATGAGTTAGTTACTGAAAAAAGTGATGAACATGACTATGATATCTTAGATGAAGAAGATGTCTATGTTATTAAAGATGAAAGTATTTCTAATAGTGCTTTAGAAAAAGCTATACTAGTTGATTATATGCTAACTAGTGAAGAGAGTGAAGCTGTTAATATTCAAAATGAGATTAAAAAAGAAATGCCTGAATCTATGCAAGATATGGCTATAATAGATATCATTAAAATGTTACCTAGTAATGAACTTAATGATATGAGAAAATCTATTAATGAGCAGTTTTCTGCAATGCCAGATAGCATTATAAGTCAAAGTGCTGTGGCAGCGATAAAATTAGAATATATCGAAGTAGGTCTTGATACTGATGCTATTCAAACTAATTACATTATAATTACAGGTCTTAAGATGTTAGGACTATCTCTAATAAGTGTAACTGCAACAATACTAACAGTACTATTAGGAGCTAGAGTTGGTTCTGGATTATCTAAACGTGTTAGAAAGAAAGAGTTTAAAAAAGTCTTAAATTTTGGTACAGCAGAGTATAAAGAAATAGGTATATCATCATTAATTACTAGAAGTACTAATGATATTCAACAAGTACAAATGATGATTATTATGACTCTAAGACTATTTATCTATGCTCCAATAGTTGCTTTCGGTGCAGTAGGTAAAGTATTAGAGACAGCCCCATCAATGACTTATATTATTTGGTTAGGAATAGTATGTGTTTTAACATTAATATTTACTTTATTTGCCCTTACTATGCCTAAATTTAAGAGAGTACAAAAACTAATAGATAAATTAAACCAAGTAACAAGAGAAATTATTACAGGTATACCTGTAATAAGAGCTTTTTCTAATCAAAAATATGAAGAAGAAAGATTTAGTGAGGCAAATACTAACTTAAAGAAAACAAATCTATTTGTTAATAGAGTAATGAACTTTATGATGCCAGGTATGATGTTTATTATGAATGGTATTGTTGTTCTAATAATCTGGATAGGTGCTCATAAAATAGATGAAGGCTTATTACAAGTTGGAGATATGTTAGCATTTATTCAGTACTCAATGCAAATAATTATGTCATTTTTAATGATATCAATGTTTTCTATTATGTTACCACGTGCTAATGTTTCTGCAAATCGTATTATGGAAGTATTAGAAACAGATGAATCTATTAAAGATCCAGAAAAACCTAAAACATATAGTAAGAGAATTAAAGGTTTAGTAGAGTTTAAAAATGTTAGTTTCAAGTATCCTGATAGTGATGAAGATGTTATTACTGATGTAACATTTACAGCAAGGCCTGGAACAACAACAGCTTTTATTGGTTCTACTGGTAGTGGTAAAAGTACCCTTATTAACTTAATACCAAGACTATATGATGTTACTAAAGGAGAAATATTAGTTGATGGTATTAATGTTAAAGATGTAACACAGAAAGACTTACATGATAGAATAGGTTATGTTCCTCAGAAAGGAATATTATTCTCAGGAACAATAGAATCTAATATTAAATATAGTGATGAGAATATGTCTGATGAGAAAATGATAGAAGCAGCTAGAATTGCTCAAGCAGAAGAGTTCATACTAGCTAAAAAAGATGGCTATAAGAGTCGTATTAGTCAAGGAGGTACAAATGTATCAGGAGGACAAAAACAACGTCTTTCTATCGCCCGTGCAATTGCCAAAGATCCAGAGATTTATATCTTTGATGATAGTTTCTCTGCCCTTGACTTTAAAACTGATTTTGAACTTAGAAAAGCCTTACATGAATATGCTAAGAACTCTACTATCTTTATCGTTGCTCAACGTATTAATACTATACTAAAAGCAGATCAAATTGTTGTACTTGATGAAGGTAAAGTAGTTGGTATAGGAACTCATCACGGCTTAATAAAGAGTTGTGCAGTTTATCGTGAGATTGCTGAGAGTCAACTTTCAAAGGAGGAGTTAGAAAATGCCTAGAGGAGGAATGGGAGCAGTAGAGAAAGCTAAAGACTTTAAAGGTACTTTAAAGAAATTATTTAAGTATCTAAGTACTTATAAAATAAGCTTAATCTTTGTTATCATATTTGCAATCTGCAGTGCTATTTTTTCAATAATTGGTCCTAAAATATCAGGACAAGCAACTACAGAAATATTTAATGGACTTGTTGGTAAAGTAATGGGAACTAGTAGTGGTATTGATTTTTCTAAAGTTGGAACTATTCTATTAACATTATTATCTTTATATATAATTAGTGCAATTTTTCAATATCTACAAGCTTTTATTATGAGTGGTGTAAATCAAAAAGTTACCTTTAATTTAAGGGAACAAATATCTCATAAAATGCATAAATTACCACTTTCTTATTTTGAAAGTAAAACAACAGGAGAAATTTTATCAAGAGTTACTAATGATGTTGATACCTTATCTCAAAGTTTAGATCAATCAATATCACATTTGTTAACTTCTATTACAACACTAATTGGTGTAGTTATAATGATGTTAACGATAAGTCCTCTTATGACTTTAGTAACACTAGTAATAGTACCTATCGCTTTATTTATGATGAGTTTTATTATGAAACACTCTCAAAAATACTTTTTAAATCAACAAAAGTATTTAGGAAATATCAATGGTACTATTGAAGAAGCATATTCTGGTCATACTGTTATTAAACTATTTAATGGAGAAGAAAAGACTATAGAAGACTTTAATAAAACTAATGAAAAACTATATAATTCGGCTTGGCGTGCTCAATTCTTTTCTGGTATGATGCACCCTATTATGAACTTTATTGGTAATATTGGTTATGTATTAA
The DNA here is from genome assembly GCA_018715925.1 of Candidatus Onthousia faecipullorum. Taxonomy (GTDB): domain Bacteria; phylum Bacillota_I; class Bacilli_A; order RF39; family UBA660; genus Onthousia; species Onthousia faecipullorum. The sequence continues at coordinate 10,528 of DVKQ01000088.1, read as the reverse complement.
TATCTATTTTAGGAGGATATTTAGTTATTAAGGAAAGAATAGAAGTAGGAGATATTTTATCATTTACACAGTACATAAGAAACTTTATGAATCCACTTGCTCAAATTGCTCAAATAGGTAATATGATTCAGTCAATGATTGCATCTGCAGAACGTGTCTTTGAATTTTTGGAAGAGGAAGAAGAAGTTCCTGATGTTAAGAAAATTACTTATGATTTAGACAAGATGGGTAATACTGTAACATTTGAGGATGTTAAGTTTGGTTATAATAAAAATAAAATTATTATTAATGACTTTAGTGCTAAAATGCATAAAGGACAAAAGATTGCTATTGTTGGACCAACAGGTGCAGGTAAGACAACTATTGTAAAACTATTAATGAGATTTTATGATGTAACTTCCGGTTCTATTAAGATTGATGGAGTTGATATAAAAGATATGAAACGTGATGATTTAAGAAGTCTCTTTGGTATGGTTTTACAAGATACTTGGCTATATAGTGATACAATTAAAGAAAATATTCGTTATGGTAACTTAAATGCTAATGATGAAGCTGTATATGATGCTGCGATAGCAAGTCATGTTGATCACTTTATTAGGACAATGCCAGAAGGTTATGATATGATTCTAAATGAAGAAAGTGATAACGTTTCAGCTGGTCAAAAACAATTATTAACAATCGCTAGAGTTATTCTTAAAGATCCTAAGATTTTAATACTAGATGAAGCGACAAGTAGCGTAGATACGAGAATGGAACAGTTAATCCAAGAAGCGATGGATAACTTGATGGAAGGAAGAACAAGTTTTGTTATCGCTCATAGGCTTTCTACTATTAAAAATGCCAATCTTATCTTAGTAATGAAAGATGGAGATATAGTGGAACAAGGTACACATGATGAGTTACTTAAGAAAAATGGTTTCTATGCAGAACTTTATAATTCACAATTTGAAAGTGTAAGAGAATAGATGAATTTTTCCATCTATTTTTGTTATCTAATAGGAAAGTCATATCTGAAAAACGGCAGGATAAACGTATGATTTTAAAATTTTATGCGTCTATCCTGTTTATCTATTTCTTTTACTTGAACTTACTTAAAAAAAATGCTAAACTTATTTTAGTAATTGTAGTGAGGTGATATTTATGGATGATAAAACAAGATTATTTAAAATAGTTAGTAATGACCAAGCTAAGGTTCATAAAACTTTACTTGAAGTCTATAATTCTCTAAAAGAAAGAGGTTATAATCCTATAGACCAAATAGTAGGATATTTAATTAGTGGAGATTTAGGCTATATTTCAAGTTATCAAGATGCTAGAAGTAAAATAAAAACTATTGATAGAAGTAAAATAATTGAAGTGTTACTTACTAGTATGTTAAATAAATAATGAGATATTTAGGATTAGATTTAGGTACTAAAACTATAGGACTTGCTATTAGTGATAAAACAGGTTTAATTGCTACATCTTATAAAGTCTTACATCATGATAATAATCCAGAATCTTGTTTAGATGAACTAAAATCAATTATAAAAGATTTAGAAGTAGAATCCCTTGTTTTAGGATTACCTAAAAATATGAATAATACTTTAGGTAGTAGAGCAGAAGCTACTCTTAAATTTAAAGAGTTTTTAGAGTCTAATATAGATATTCCTATATATCTAGAAGATGAAAGACTAACTACTAAGAGTGCTGAAGCACTTTTAATAAAAGGAGATACTAGTAGAAAAAAGCGAAAGAAAGTTATAGATAAAGTAGCTGCTACAATTATATTACAATCATTTTTAGATAGGAGAAAATAATATGGATGGAAAAAATCAATTTAAATTAAAAGATGAATTTGGTAAAGAAACAATTTATGATGTTTTATTTACTTTTGATAATGAAGAGACTAATAAAAGTTATATAGTATATACTGATAATAGTACTGATGATGAAGGCAACGTGCAAGTATATGCTAGTGTATATTATCCAGGAACTGATTCAACTAAATTAGATCCAATTGAAACTGAAAAAGAATGGCAAGTGATTGAAAAAATACTTGAAACAATTCAAGAAGAAGTTAGGGCTCAGGCTGGAGATAATAGCGATTAATTAATAGAAGGGGATTGGCAGTATGAAGAAAATGCGTATAGTAGCTCTTTTACTTGCTTTTATTGGTTTACTATTAATAGCAGCATTTATATATTATCAGTATAATATTAGTCCTGTTGATATTAGTAGTAATGCTAATATAGAAGTAGTTATACCAGAAGGTATGTCTACTAATAATATTGCAAAGACTTTAAAAGATAAAGATTTAATTAAAAGTGAATTTTTCTTTAAAGTATATCTAAGATTAAATAATGTTAATAGTCTTAAAGCTTCTACTTATCTTTTAACTAAAAGTATGAGTTTAGATGAAATAGTTAATGATTTAGAAAAAGGTACTGCTAACGAAGATGTTATTAGATTAACTTTTAGGGAAGGGGAAACTATTACTGACTATGCTAATTTAATTGCAGAATCTACTAATATAACTAGTGAAGAATTTATAAACACTACTAAAGATCAAACACTACTTAGTACTTTAATAAATGATTATTGGTTCTTAACAGATGAAATACTAAATGAAGATATATATTATCCCTTAGAAGGATATTTATTTCCAGATACATATGAATTTGCTAAAGATAATTTAACTAGTGAAGAGATAATTAGAACTCTTTTGGATGAAGAAGAAAGTAAGTTAGAACCTTATAAAGAACATTTGATGGATACGAATATTCATAGTATTATTACTCTAGCTAGTATAGCAGAACTTGAAGGAGTTAAAGATGAAGATAGAAAACTTATTATAAGTGTATTTAATAATAGACTAGAATTAGGTATGAATCTAGGTAGTGATGTTACTACATATTATGCTTTCAATGAAGAAATGGATTCTGACCTTACTAGTGAGATGTTTAATACATATAATCCTTATAATACAAGAAGTAGTGAAATGGCAGGAAGACTTCCTGTTGGACCTATATGTAATCCGTCTATATCAAGTATTGAGGCTACTATTAATCCAGAAGTTAGTGATTATTTATACTTTGTAGCAGATAAAAATAGAAATGTTTATTTTACAAGAAGTGCCAGTGAACATGAGGCGAAAGTACAGGAGTTAAAAGAAAATGGTGATTGGATATGGTAAATAATACTTATGCAAAAGTAAAGGAAATAAGAGAGTATGCAAGAGATAATAAAGTGCCTATTATGAATCAAGAAGGTATAGATTTTTTGACAACATTTATTATTAAACATCAAATTAAAAATGTTTTAGAAATAGGTACAGCGATAGGATATTCTGCTATTATGATGAGCTTGTGTAGTCCTACTTTAAAAGTTACAACAATAGAGAGAGATGAAGAAAGATATTTAGAAGCGATTAAGAATATTAAGAAACTTTCTCTTGAAGATAGAATCACCTTAATATTTAATGATGCTCTAAAGACTAGAGTAGAAGGAAAATATGATTTAATCTTTATAGATGCTGCGAAAGCTCAAAATATTAAGTTTTTTGAATTATTTGAAAGAAATTTAAATGATGGGGGATTTATTATTACTGATAATATGTATTTCCACGGATTAGTAAAGAAAAATGAAAAAGAAATTAAAAGTAGAAATGTTAGAGGAATAGTTAGAAAGATAAAAGGTTATATTACTTTTTTAAAAGAAAATGATGACTATAATACAACGATTTATGATATAGGCGATGGAATTGCTGTATCAGAAAAAAAGACTAAGGGAGGTGCTTAATTATGTTTATATTAGCAACTGCAGATGCTTGTGGAGATGTAGCACTTGCAAATATATTGTCATTAACTCAGACTGCTTTTGATATTATTTGTATTGCTGTACCAATAATATTAATTATAAGTTTAGCACTTACTCTTTTTAAAGTTGTAACTGATCCAGATCAAAAACATTTTGTTAGAAAGATAATATCTCAAATAGCAGCCGCCATAATAGTATTTTTGTTACCAACTATAGTTAATATAGTAATGGCATGGTTACCTAGTGGAGGAATGAATATAGCAGATTGTTGGCAAGCTGCTAGAGAAGCTAAAGGAGAGTTAGGTATTATATTACCAGTAGATGAGATAAATATGTAGAAAGAAAGTAGAAAATATTACAATGTGTTACCTGGTGACTATTAAATTACTAGAATGGTAGTTTAAGTAACGATATTACTTTCTTTTATCGTATTTTAAAAGAATAGATGAATTCTATTCTTTTTTGTGTTTAATAATAAAAAGAGCATATTTAGATGAAGAAATTATTATTAGAAATAGGTTTTAGTAAAATATATATGACAGTAATGATTATAATAACTCTATTGATAATATGAGGATACTTTTCATATGCTATGTTTACAGTAAGTAATGAAAAAAGTAATGCAATTAGTATAGTAACAGGTAATTTAGATTATTAATTGCTTTTAAATGGAGAAGAAAATAATAGTTTGATAGTAGAGAAAATTCAGTAAGAGATTTTACTATTACTTTAAATATCTAAATAATAGAATAACAAGATTTAATTTTTATTATATAGGAAGTTTACCTTTTAATACTAATATATTACCAGCAGGAAATGGCAAAAATTTAGAAAAATATATACAAGTGGAAGTAGTAATACTTCTATAATAAGAGTAATAAACATGGGGGAAGCAGTATAACAATTACTTTAGGGGTAAGAGTAAGATTAGGTTATAATGATTTAACTGTACCTAGTGATGGATATTTATTTGAAGAGATAATATCTACCGGGGAAATAGGAGAAAAACCTAATAACTATATTTGATATAATGGCAAGTTATAGAGAGCTGTAAATGCTAATAATGATGCTAAAACTACTAAATTAGTAATGCAATGGACATTATTGGTGGACTTTATCGCCATATAATATTTCTAGCATATGGTACGTTAACTACAATGGTGTCACGAATTATAATAGTCCTTCGAACACAAATGATGTGCGGCCATCAATAAATCTAAATTATAATGTAATAATAATTGAAGATGATGAAACTAAAGGAAATCATTTTAACATTGAACTTGAAAGTACATCTTAGTACTTTCTTTTTTTCTTTTCTTACCTTATAATACTAAAGAGGAGTTGATAAAAGTGAATGTTCTTGTAACAGGAAGTAGTAGGGGACTTGGTAAGTCTATTATCTTAGAATATGCTAAAAATGGAAATGACGTTATTATTAATTATAATAATAGTAAAGAAGAAGCTTTAGAATTAAAGCATTATGTAGAATCTACTTATCGTGTAAAGGCTTTAGTTATACATTGTGATATATCTAAAGAAAGTGACATTGACAATATGATAAATGAAATATATAAAGAGTTGGGCCATCTTGATATCTTAGTTAATAATGCTTCTATCGCTTTAGATCAAGACTTTGAATTAAAAACTAAGAATGACTTTATGAAAACATTAGAAATTAATTTAGTAGGAACATATCTATTATCTAAAAAAATAGGCCTTAAAATGCTAAAAGTAAAAAGTGGAAATATTATTAATATTTCATCTACTAATGGACTTGAAACTACATATCCAGAGTCAATTGATTATGATGCTTCTAAAGCAGGAATTATTTCCTTAACTCATAATCTTGCAAATTACTTTGCTCCTTATATTAGAGTAAATTGTATTTGTCCAGGCTGGATTAATACTGATATGAATAAAGATTTAGATGATAATTTTAAAAATAAAGAATTAGATAAAATAATATTAGGACGTTTTGCAGAGCCTGAAGAAATTGCAAACCTTGCCTATTTCCTTGGAACTGATAAAGCTAGTTATATAAATGATTCTATTATTAGAATAGATGGAGGTGTTAAAAGATGAGTGAAGAGTTAATTAAAAAAATTGATTTAAAGATTAAAGATGAATTAAGTAAAATAGATGACTTAGAAAGAGTAAATAGTGAGAAAGTATTAAATGCCTTTATAAAGGAACAAGTCGCCGAGACTGACTTTAATGCAACTACAGGTTATGGTTATAATGATGTAGGACGCGATAAAATAGAAAAGATATATAGTGATATCTTTAAATCAGAAGATGCTTTAGTACGTAATCAGTTTATATCAGGTTCCCATGCCTTAACTGTCGCTTTCTTTGCTCTTCTTCGTCCAGGGGATACTCTTTTAAGTATAACAGGTAAACCATATGACACTATGGATGAAGTTATAGGACTCGTAGATAATCCTTCTTCATTGAAGAGTTTTGGTATTAATTATATGCAAGTAGATTTAGTTAATAATGATTTTGACTATGATAAAATTAAAGAAGTTATTACTACTAATAAAATTAAAGTAATAGAAATACAACGAAGTAAAGGATATTCTACTAGATGTAGTCTTACTATAGACAAAGTAGAGTCTGTTATTAGTTTTATTAAATCTCTTGATAAAGATATCATTATTATGGTAGATAACTGTTACTGTGAATTTGTTAGTACTAAAGAACCTATTGAAGTAGGAGCCGATATTGCCGTTGGTTCTTTAATTAAAAACTTAGGAGGAGGTATTGCACCTAATGGGGCTTATATTGTGGGCAGGAGTGATCTTATTAACGCCTGTGCAGAACGCTTAACTCTACCAGGAGAAGGTAGGGAAGTAGGACCGTCCCTTGGTATTAATAAACAACTTCTACAAGGCTTATTCCTTGCTCCTTCTGTTGTCTCATCATCCTTAAAGACTGCAATATTTACATCTGCATTGCTTGAAGAATTAGGTTATAATGTAGAACCTAAATATAATGAGAAACGTGCTGACATTGTACAAAACATTATCTTTAATGATGAGAAACTTTTAATAAAATATACCCAAGGTATACAGTCTAATAGTCCTATAGACTCTAACTCTTTACCAATACCAGATGATATGCCAGGCTATACTGATAAAGTAATTATGGCAAGTGGTAGTTTCACTCAAGGCTCATCTATAGAACTTTCTTGTGATGGACCATTAAGAGAACCTTTTATTGCCTATCAACAAGGTTCCTTAACCTATACCTATGGTCGTCTTGCTGTCATAAAAGCTGTTAGTAATTTAAAGTCATAAAAGAATAACTTCCTTCATAAAGTGTAATAGTAAAAGGGAGGAAGCAAATGATTAATAAACAAAATTTATGGTTTTTAACTCTTTTTAGTCTTATCTTAGTCCTTAGTGTGTACTATATAACTATGCCTAATGATTTACTTATCGCAAGTAATTCTACTAATACAAAAGAAGAAGTTACTGATGATAATAAAACTGATAGTGATGAGCAAGATACTATTAGTGAAGCCGATAGTCTAACTGCTTTAAGAGTAAGTTTAGATGAAGAACGTGATAAAGAAAAAGAAGAATTAAAGACTACCATGACTAATGAAGATGCAACTACTGATGAGAAAAATAATGCTTATGAACAATTAAAATACTTATCAGTAATAGAAGGTGAAGAAGAAAAATTAGAAAAACTAATAAAAAAAGAATATAAAATTGATAGTTTTGTTAAAGTAGATTCTAATACTATAACAGTAGTCGCTGCTAAGAAAAAACATGATGTAACCCTTGCTAATAATATCATGAGAACTATTCAAGGAGAATATGATACTAAGAAAACTATAACAGTTAAATTTGAAGGTAACTAGTTCTTTTATCTACAACAAATATTCCTTTTCTCATAAACTACTATTGACTAGGTCAAGAATTAGGAAAGGGGATAATTATGAGAGGAATATTAACAACAAGAGAAAAAGAAGTCTTTACTCTTTTAGTAAGTGGTCTTTCCACAAAAGAGATTGCATCATCTTTAAATATAAGTGAAAAAACAGTTAGAAATCATATTTCTAATGTTATGCAGAAGCTTGGTGTTAAAGGAAGAGCTAATGCTGTTATAGAACTATTAAAATTAAATGAGATAACTTTATAAAAAGTACTAAAGCAGTACTTTTTTTTATATAATTTACTAGGTGATTTTATGCTAAGAAAGAAAGCTTTAAGAAAAATATTAATTACTACTATGAGTCTATTTATCATAATGACTATCTATTTAATACCACTAACAGAAAAGACACTTGAGACTAACTTAGAATTTGAATATGTAACAGATCTTGCTAATTCATCTATTTATTTATTAGATGAAAATAACTACTTAGTTAAAACTAAAGTATTATTAGATGAAGATACTAAAGAAGATAATATTAAGAGTATTATTAATAATTTAACTATTACTGATAATAGTAAATTCCCTGATAATTTAACTGGTATAATACCTAAAAAGACTAAATTAAATGATATTGTTATAGAAGATGATTTAGTAACATTAGATTTTTCTAAAGAATTTTTAAATATAGATGAAGAGTTATCTGTTAAGTTAATAGAATCTATTGTCTATTCTATAACAGAATTAAATGATATAAATAAAGTTAATATAACAGTAGAATCTATACCTTTAGAAACATATCCAAATAGTACCAAGAAGATAACTATGCCTTTAACTAGAGATATAGGTATTAATAATGAATATACTTATAATACTCTATTAGATCTTACTAAAGTAGTTATATTCTATGGAGAAGATATAAATAATGATATTTATTATGTACCAGTTACTAAGTACTTAAATAATCACGATAATAAAGATAAGATTGATATTATTATAGAAGAACTTACTACTAGTTATATTTATGAAGATAATTTAAGAAGTATATTAAATGAAAATGTAGAGCTTATAGATAAAGAGATAGTAGATGAAGATTTATTAATATTAAACTTTAATAGTGCTTTATTTGATAATAATAGTACTATTAAAGAAGAGGTACTATATACTATAAGTTATTCAGCTTTTGCAAATTATTCAGTTAATACTATAAGTTTTAGAGTAGATAATAAAGATATAGAGACTGTAAAAAGAAGCAGTTTAACATAAAAGTAGCTTGAAAGATAGTAGTAATAATGTTATACTTTAAATGTAATGTAGGTGAGAAGATGAAAGAGAAAAAAAATAAAATAATGATGTTAGTTATATTAATAGTTTTAATAGTCCTAATAATCGCTCTATCTTATGCAGCATTTAGGTTTACAGGCTTAGGACAGAAAGAAAATGTTGTTACTTTAGGTACATTAGAATTAACATTAAATGAGGGTAATACTATTAATCTAGAAGATACTTATCCAATAACAGATAGTGAAGGACTAGCTTTAGATGGATATAGTTTTACTTTAGAAAATACAGGTACTGTTCCTGCTAATTATGTTATTTATTTAGATAATGTAGCAGTTGATTCTCCTGATGTTAAACTAGATGATATGTATTTAAAGTATAGTTTTGATAAAAATGATTCAGTTGGAACAGCTGAGTTCTTAGAAAGTTTAGGAGAAGATGGTTCTAGAATACTTGATCAAGGTACTTTAAATAGTAGTGAAGAGAATAGTTATGTATTAAGAGTATGGCCTACTATTGAAGTAGATGGAGACTTTGGTGGTCAAGTATGGAAAGGTAGAATTAGGATAACAGGAGATCAAGTTAGATAAAATTAATAATGTAAAATAATGGTTAAGTAGTATTAATCATTATTTTTTTATTTGAATAAATGGACTCTATGTGGTAATATTGAAATATAGATAAGGTACTTTCCGTCTCGCTCTAAGTCCTAGTCTATAATATCTAAAATTAATATATCTAACTTTAACTTTGAAGAGAACAGTTCTCTTCTTTTTGTATGTAATAAATTACAAAAATAACTTGATTTCTTCTAACTTTCATGATACATTATAAATAGATGGGAGACTTGTATAAAAGATGGGGAAAAGGAGGTTGTAAAAATTTTTTTAAAAAAAGTGAATTTTGTAAATTGATGGTACTTTTTTGGGTAAAAATTGCAAATTCGCCCGGGGAAAATTAAAAATTCGCATGAATTTTGGCTTGAATTTGCAAAATTGCCTTTTTGCAAAGATTTATAGACTATGCTATATATATTGCAAAGAGGTGATGTTAATGAGTTCTAAAAAGAAAAAGACTCCAGAAGAGAGAATAAAAGAACTACAAGGAAAAGGAGAAGTATTTCCTGCTAGTAATGATCATATCTATAAATGTATTATGACTAACTGTGTTCTTTTTAAAGCAGATATGACTTATCAGATAACTGGTATACCTAAAGACTTAATACTGAAAACTTATTATGAGAAGAATAGTGAATTTGTTATAAGTAATGCAATAGAACGTGGTAAAAGATCTGATATATTATTTGGTATAGAAGGATATGTAATTAATTACGAGTTAAATAATAAGTATAGTTTAGCGACTATAATAAGAAACGATGATTACTTAGATAAAATAAAAATAGATATATCCAATAATATGTATACTTATGATACTATGCCTAAAGCAATACAAATAAACTTAAATAATTTTAATCATCTTAATAAGAAAAATGTAAAAGAAGTATTTAAATCAAGAGATGAAAATGGAGTAGTAGAAAATGTTAAATGGGAAAAATACCATTTAA
>DVKQ01000087.1 GCA_018715925.1 Candidatus Onthousia faecipullorum | reverse complement strand
GAAATATTAAAAGAAAATAAGAAATTTATAATAATAGCATTAGTAATAATAGTATTGTTATTAATAGGAATAACTTATGCTTATTTAAGAACAACTCTAGAAGGAGAAAAAGAATATGTTATAAGAGCAGGAACACTTGATTTAACCATGGAGGAAGGAAATGAATTAACATTAGAAAGTGTAATACCTTTAGAAGATGAAGAAGGTATGAAGTTAAATGGTTTTACTTTTTCCTTAACTAATAATGGCAATATAGAAAGTGATTATAGTATTTATTTAGATGATATAGAATTAGATGAAGGAGAAAGTAGAATACCAGATTCATCTATTAGATATAGTCTAACCCAAAATGATGAAGTACTTATGACTAGAAATATGACAACAATGGGAAGTAATCCAAATAGAAGAGTAGATTTTGGGACTATAGGAGTAGACGAAACAATAAACTATACTTTAAGAATATGGATAGATTATGATGCCACAACTGAAGAAGCAGGAGGAAAGAGCTTTAAAGGAAAGTTAAGAGTAGTTGCAACTCAGCCTGTAGGAGAAGAAGTGGGGGCAGTGTTACTTAATAATATTCCAGAAGAAAACCAATATGATGATGGAGTAGACACATTTATAACAGGGGAAGATCCAAATAACTATATCTGGTATAGTGGAAAGTTATGGAGAGCGGTATCTGTTCATAATACAGAGAAAACAGTTAAGTTAGTAACCCAATGGAATATAAGTGCAACTAATTATGGACCTAGTACTAATTATGAAGATAGTTTTATAAAGGAGTGGCTTAATGATACAACAGTAGATGGTTTCTTAGGAAGCTTAAGAAACTACGAGAATTTTATTGTAACAGATAGTGTCTGGGATACGACAATGGAGACAAGAGAATTAGGGGAGGTAACAAGACCTGCTGGTACAACTATAGCGACAGATGCAGTGGGGTTGTTAAACATATATGAATATCAGTCAAGTAGTGGTATAAATGCATCATCATATAATAACAGTTACTTAAATAATTCCCTTAGATGGTGGACACTAACTCCACTTTCTACATCACGTATGTATGTTGTCAATAATACAGGTCTTGGTTATGACAGAGGCCCTAGTGATACTGCTAGTATTCGTCCATCAATAAATCTAAAATCTAGTGTTAAAATTCTTGATGGAGATGGAACAATAGATAATCCATATAGACTAAATGGAGATAGTGATACAAACTTAGAAGGAATGCTTTTAAATACAAGATATAGTGGAGAATACATAACTTTTGGAATTGGTGAGAATAATCTATATAGAATAGTAAGCCATGAGACAGAGGGATTAACAAAGATAATTAGTGCGGAACCACTTAAGGACTCTGGAACTTTTAAAAATATAGAGTTTGGGAGTAATACTATGTTTTCAAGCACAAATACTATTGGTACATTTTTAAATGGTGAATATTTAACAAACTATGTAGGGGAAAAATATAGTAGCATGATAGAAGATAGTACTACTTGGTATACTGGGCAAGTAGGTAGTCTCACATCATACAAATTAGCTAAATATAAAGATACCAATATGTCAGGATATACTACTAGTACAAAATCTAAGGTTGGATTACTAAGGTATGGGGAATTAATGGCAGGACAATTTGATGTAGGAGATAATAGAATAACTTATTGGATTTTAACAAAAACTGATGATACTATGGTACATGGAATGGGAAATTATGGTACTGTTTATGATATCTATCCTTATGCATTATATGGAGTTAAACCTGCTTTAAATCTAAAATCTAACGTAGTTATAACAGGAGGAAACGGTACTAAAAATTCACCTTTCACCTTAAGCTTAGCCTCATAAAATAACAAAGTTTACGAAATTTCGTAATTTTTTGCAAAAAACTATTGATTAATAGTATACCCTGTGTTACATTATTAGCAGGAGGGAGACTTATGGATAAAAATAAAGAAGATAAGTTAAAAGAATTAGAGTATGATTTTGTACAAGATTTTATTAAATTAAGAAAGGATAATCACTTAACTCAAGAAGCTATGGCTAATCAATCTGGAGTTATTAGATTAACTATTACAAGAATTGAAAATTTAATAACATCTCCACAAATCAATACTTTAATAAAAATATTAGAACCAATTGGTTATACTGTTAAGATAGAACCAATTGATAAAAAAAAGAAAAAATAGACTGAGGTTAGAAAACTTTCAGTCTTTTCTATTTTAACTATTTCCCTATAACTCATTTAATGATATACTTAATCATGATAAGATAAATTTGTATGAGGTGTAGAGGTAAAATGGCATTAATTAAATGTAATGAGTGTGGAAAAGAGATAAGTGATACAACAAAGAAGTGTATACACTGTGGTGCTAAAATTAAAAAAGAAAGAAAAAAACTAAGTAAAAAGAAAAAGTTAATAATATTATCTATAGTTATACTAACAGTTATTGTAGGAGTAGTTACTACTTATGTTATTTTTTCTAAAGAAGAAGTAGAAGTTAGAGTTGATCAATCTAATGAAAGAGATGATACTAAAGAACAAATAGAAGTAATAACAGATTATATAAATATAAGAGAAAAGAAAAGTATAGATTCTAAAGCTATAGGTAAAGTTTATGAAGGGGAGATTTATACTGTAATTAGTCAAGATGATAGAAGTCCATATTATTTTATCGAAATTGAAACTAAAGATGGTAAACATGGCTTTATTTCTGGTCAAGATGGATATGTAGAAAAACTAAGTATGAAAGAAGTAGTTGAAGAAGAAACAGAACCTTTAGAAGAACAAGTTGAACAAGATATTACTGATAATAATGTTAATAATGCAGTTATTAATGAGCCTGTAATAGAATATACACCTCCTGTTGTTCAAGAACAACCACAAGATATAGTTATACAAAATATTTGGATGGATAATGCAGGAGGAACTTTTAGAGTAGGTGATACTATAACTATACATGCTAGTGTAAGTAGTAAAAATAAATTAACTTCTGCAGTTATTTGGTTACACTCTACTGTAAATGAACAAAGCATTGAATGCTACGTTGCTTCTTCTCCTGATGGCTTAAATACTAATGATATTGTTATACAAGGTACAATTACAGACAGAATGTTACCTGGTCCTTGGGAATATCATTGGAGTGGATTTACAGACCAATATAATATAAATGTTACTGAATATAATAATCCAGGAAGATTTAGTTTTACTGTAGTTGAATAGAAAGTAGAAATTGCTCTACTTTTTATTTTTTTAGTAGAATTTTTTGCAATAATCATCTATACTAATTCTTAGGAAGTGAAGACTATGAAAAATATTACCTTATTACCAGCAGATAAATATATAGTAGTTAATAAAACAGTCCTTCATGAAGAAGATAGACGTCTTTTAACTATGCTTTATCAACCTATAATAGGTTATACTGCTGTTAGTCTTTACTTTACTTTAATAGATGATTTAGATGAGTTTAATCGTCTTAGTGATGACTTAAATCATCACCATTTAATGAGCATAATGCAACTAAGGCTTGAAGATATTATGATAGCAAGAGAAAAATTAGAAGCAGTAGGACTTTTAAAAACTTATTTAAAAAAAGGAAGTGTTAATAGTTATGTTTATCTAATATACTCTCCTATTAGTGCTAATGAGTTTTTTAATCATCCAATATTAAATATAGTTTTATATAATAATATTGGTAAAAAAGAATATGATAAACGCTTAGAGATGTTTAAAGTACCACGAGTTAGATTAACTGATTATGAAGATATCTCTCATAAGTTTAATGAAGTATTTAAAAGTAGTAATTTAAAGACCTTTGAAGTGGTAGAAGATATAGAGAAAAAAGAAACATCTTCTATTGTCTTAGATGATATGATAGACTTTAATCTTTTAATATCATCTATTCCTAGTGGACTTGTTAGTAATAGATGTTTTGATAAAGAAACTAAAAAATTAATAAATAACCTTGCTTTAGTCTATAACATTGATACAGAAAGAATGAGTGGACTTGTTAGAACTTCTTTAAATGAGAAAGGTCTAATAGATAAGACTCTTTTAAGAAAGAATTGTCGTAACTACTATTCATTTGAAAATGTAGGTAGTCTTCCAACTCTTATTTATCAAACTCAACCAGATTATTTAAAGAAACCAGAAGGTGATAGTTCTAAATGGGCTAAAATGGCTTATACATTTGAAAATACTAGTCCATATGATTATTTGAAAAGTAAGATGAAAGGAGCAGAACCTACTAAAAGAGATTTAAATCTAATAGAAGATTTAATGATAGATCAAAAACTTAGTGCCGGAGTAGTTAATGTCCTTATTTCTTATGCTTTAAAGATAAATAATCAGAAGTTAAATCGTAATTACTTAGAGACAATTGCAGGACAGTGGAAACGTCTTAATATTGAAACAGTAGAAGAAGCGATGAGATTAACTGAAAAAGAATATAAAAAGATGAAGAAAGTTGCAACTAATACTACTAAAAGTAAAACTGTATCTAAAAAACTATCTAAAGAAGAGATTTTACCTGATTGGTTTGGAAAAGAATTAGATACTGATAATACTAATGAAGAAGAGAAAGAAGAGTTAGATAAGATTATAGATAGTCTTGTCTAATTAGAGATTTTGTAGTATAATATGCCTTAATTAAAGGGGGTTATTATGAGAGAAGCATTAATTAGAAAATATATTATAGACATAGTATTTGTAATAGTAGTTATCTCACTATTAACATGGTTTTGGTTTGGACCATATCAACATAAAGTAAGAATTAAAGAGTCCTTAATGGCCAATAATATTGAATTTAATAAAGATATTACTTATAGTGGTTTTGATTCTTTAGAAATCTCTTCTAATAAAATTACTAAAGATTTAACTGTAACTAATGATAGTGGTAAAGATATAAGCTTTGTTATTAAATTTAATAATTTAACTAATGATAATAATAATTATGTTAATTATATTCTTACTGATAATGAAGGATATCAAACAGATATTAGAAATCTTTCTCTTGATGGAGGAATATTAGAGAATAATTTAAGTAATAATGAGACTAAAACTTATACTATTACTATGTGGACTGATGATAGTGAAAATATAGATGGTGACTTATCTATTTATTCAACTTCAACTGTGGTTTAGATACTTAACAAATATAAAAAGATATGCTAGAATATATATATCTTTTTAATATGTCCCCATAGTTCAACGGATAGAACAAGGCCCTCCTAAGGCTTAGATGAAGGTTCGATTCCCTCTGGGGACGCCAGTAGTTTCTAATATCTTTGACAATTATCATAAAATGTGATACTATGAATATGTCAAAGAAATTTGCATAAAATAAAAAGAGAACATTCAATATCACAAGTGTTGAGTGCTCTCCTGTAATGGATTTGCACCTAATTAAACAGTAAGTTTGTTAGGTGTTTGCTTTTTGTTTTTGTTTTAATTTTATATAAATATAATTATTATTACAAAAAGTAATACGATAAGTAAAATTATTATAAATAGTAATGTAGAAACTAGAAAATCTTTTTTACTCATAGTACCACCTCCAAATATATATACTCGGAGATGCAACAAATAAATATCAAAAAATACAAAAAGATATACTAAAGCTTAGATGAAGGTTCGATTCCCTCTGGGGGATGTCATACTTCTAGGAAGAAGTTAGGTGTCTTTATTTTGCCCACTATTATTTTTTAACCGCTATTATCATAAGCAATATAATTACTAAGATAATAACTACAAATGCTAAGTATTCCAAGTTGAAATGCATCGCCCATAAAAAATATATAGTGTAGTGCATTCACCTCCTTAGCTATATATTTAATATGCTGTGGAGGTATAGCACCTAACTGTTATTAGAAATATATCTCTAAATAAATAGTAGCATAATCACCTTTTAATGCAACAAATAAATATCAAAAAATACACTTGTTCATAATAAAAATTTATAGTATAATTTCTATAGAATAAGAAGGTGTTAACATGCTTGGTACAATTAGAGAAATAGTAGATAATAATGTTATTTTAGATTTAACTATAGATATAACTAAACAAGCTAATTTATTGAATTTACATGTTATCTTTGAAGATAATGGAACAAAAATAGTAGGAGAGATTGTTAATAGTACTAAAACAACTTTAAAAATAAATATTGTAGGAGAAATAAAAGAGGGAAGATTTTTACCTGGTATTAGTTCTAAACCATCTTTTAAATCAACTACTCGTATTGTAAATATGGAGGAACTTGCTTTAATATTAGGACCAATGGAGCCTACTGATAAAGAAGTTACATTTGGAACATCTAATATTTATCAAAATTATAAAATAAATGTAGATATAAATGGTTTCTTTAGTAATCATTTTGCTATATTAGGTAACTCTGGTGCTGGTAAATCATTTTCTGTTAGTCGTATCTTACAAAATGTCTTTGCAGATTCTAAGAAAAGTCCAGTAGGTGCCCATGTTATAATGTTTGATGCTTATGGAGAGTATACAAGAGCTTTAGGTAATATTGATAAAGTTAATCCTAATATGCATTATAAAACTTATACAACTAATCCTGAAAATGCTATGAGTGAAATATTAAACATACCTTTATGGTTACTAGGAGTAGATGATTTAGCATTACTACTTGATGTTACAACTCCAAACCAAATACCTATTATTGAAAAAGCCTTAAGTCTTGTTAATATCTTAACAGGAGATGATCCTGATGTTATTAAATATAAAAATGATATAATTGCAAGAGCAGTTCTTGATATATTACTAAGTGGACATCAATCTACTAAAATAAGAGACCAAGTAATAGCAGTACTTACTAAATTTAATACAGAAGACTTAAGTCTTGATGCTAAGATAGTACAACCTGGTTATACTAGAACCTTTAAACAATGTCTATATATAGATAAAACTGGTAAACTAATGGAAATGGAACTTGTTGTTAACTTTGTAAAACAATTTATTATGGATGACTTTAATTTAGAAGATCGTCCTGAAAAGTTTATCGCTTATACTCTAAAAGATTTAGAGACTGCCATGGACTTTGCTCTTATTAGTGAAGGAATATTAAAGAGTGATAAAGTCTATGATTATGCTAATGTCTTAAGTGTTAGATTACATACTCTTGCTAATAGTCCTAATCATGTTTTCTTTGATTCAAATGCTTATATTAATAAAGAGACATTTTTAGATAGATTATTTACAAATATGAATGGACAGCGTTGTCAAATAGTAAACTTTAATATTAGTTACATTGAAGATCGTCTTGCCAAAGTAATTACTAAAATAATATCAAAATTAATCTTTGATACTGCAGTTACTAATGAAAATCGTGGTAGTGTTCCATATCATATCATTATAGAGGAAGCTCACCGTTATGTTCAAAAAGATACTGATACAGAAATACTTGGCTATAATATTTTTGACCGTATCACTAAAGAAGGACGTAAGTATGGAGTTTTATTAGGCTTAATTACCCAAAGACCTAGTGAACTTTCTGATACTGCTATATCACAGTGTTCAAACTTTGTTATTTTAAGAACACTTCATCCAAAAGATTTAACCTATATTAAAGATATGGTTCCATCAATTACTATGGAAGTTGCTAACCAACTAAAAAGTCTAAAACCAGGTAATGCCATTGCCTTTGGTAGTGCTTTTAAAGTTCCAATTAATATGCAGTTTCAAAAAGCAGATCCAGAACCTTTGTCTAATAACGTAGATATTAAAAATATTTGGTATAAAACTAATTAAAGACTTTTCTAAATAAAAAAAATATGTTAGTATAATATATAGTTAATAGGAGGATAGAATATGGCTTTAGATAAATTAAAAAGATTAATAGGTAGCGATTCTGAAGAATTTGAAGAAGAGAGTAAAGAGGAGGAGTATTATAAAGTGAGTAAAGAAGAATATATGGATGCTAATGGTGTAGCAGGCAGTAAAATGATGTTATTAGAGCCACGTGCTTATTCTGAAAGTCAACAAATAGCAGATTACTTAAAAGAAAGAAATGCTGTTGTTGTTAATTTAAAACGAGTAACACCAGATCAAGCGAAAAGAATAGTAGACTTTTTAAGTGGTACTTTATATGCAATTGGAGGAGATCTACAAAAGTTAGGTGGAGGAATATTTTTATGTACTCCGAATAATGTTAATGTAGAAGGACAAATTAGTGATGATGCCGCTCCTACAAAACAAGCGAAAAGAACTAAAAAACAAGAAGACGATGAATTTGATTGGTAATAACCCGTACTAAGGGATGTGATATTAATGGACAAATTTAACTATGAAGCGAATGGTTATAATCGTGCTGAAGTTAATAAATTTGTAACAGATGTAATTAAAGAAACTGAAGGAATAATAAATAAGTGTAAAGATCAAAAAAAAGAAATAGCAGATCTTAAAGAAAAATTAAGTCATTATGAAGACTTAGAGAACACTTTAAAACAATCTTTAATTAATGCTGAAAAAACTGCTGATAATGTTAAGAGACTGGCAAGAGAAGAAGCTGATATTATAGTTAGTGATGCTAAGCATAATGCTTCAAGGATAGTGGGAGAGTCATTATTAAAAGCAAGAAAGATAGAGACTGATGCTGATACATTAGAGAAAAATGTTAAAATCTTTAAACGTAAGTTAAAGATAATAGTTGAACAACAAATGGCTGTAGTAGAAGAAATAGAAACACTAGACTTAGAAGATAAATAGTCTAGTGTTCTTATATCTTAGAAAGGAGATTTATGGAAGAAGATAAAGAATTAGAGGGGTTAATATTAAAATATACGGCAGCTTTAAAATCTCTTGAAACACAAATTAGTATTTTGTTACAAGATTATGAACATAAAAATAATTATAATCCAGTAGAACATATAAAGTCTCGTATTAAAAGTTATGATAGTGCAACTAAGAAATTAATATCTAGAGGTTATGAAGTAACAGCTAAAAATATAGAAGAGTATATTCATGATATGGTAGGTCTTAGAATAGTATGTTCATTTTTATCAGATGTATATGAAATAGTTAAGATAATAGAAGATAGTGATCAAATTACAATTCGTGATAAAAAAGATTATATAACTAATCCTAAAGATACAGGTTATTCTAGTTATCATTTACTAGTTTATGTACCAGTTTACTTAATAGATGGTGTACATTTAGTAGAAGCAGAAATACAAATTAGAACTGTTGCTATGGACTTTTGGGCTAGTTTAGATCATAAAATAACTTATAAATTTAAAGGAGAAATACCAGAAGAAATAAAAGAGGGTATGCATAAGTGTGCAGAAGATATTCATGCCCTAGACCAAAAGATGTTAAAGTTAAATAATGAAATGCAAATAATTAAAGATGACCAAGAGATAATCTAGTATAAAAAGTGATGAATCTTCCATAATATTTATGGAGGGATTATTGTGGATGATGAAAATGAAGTAAATGTTTTAGATGAACTTAATAAAGGTGCTTGTATGGGGATGGATGCTATTCATTTTGTATTAGAGAAGGCTAAAGATGATAATCTTCGTACTGAACTAAATAGACAGTATGAAAGGTATAAGAAGATATCAGAGAAAATCTGTGAACTTTATCCTGAATATAGTGATAGGAAGCCACATAAGACTAATGTTATGAATAAAGTAATGACTTGGAATAGTATTAATATGAAAACTTTAACTGATGATAGTACTTCTAAAATAGCAGAACATTTAGTACAAGGGACTAATATGGGAATAATTGAAGGAAGGAAGCTTTTAAATCATAAAGAAATAGATCCTAATGTAACAAGAATTGCTAAAGAATATGCTACGATGCAAGAAGAAGCAATAGAAAAGTTAAAAAATTTCTATAGCTTTTTTCTTTTGAAAATAATTAAAATTAACTAGTATATTTGTATTAATTATGATATTCTATATTTAACAAGTTGATATTTGGAAGTGATACCATGAACGAAAAAACTTATAATGAAGTACTTGATGAAAAAAGTCCTAAAGTTAAACAATTGTATTGGAATATTGCTTTTGGATTACAAGATGTTGATAGATTAAGACCATCTAAATATATGGTAGAATTAACTAATGAGCATATTGATGGTAAGAAGACATATAAAGAAGTTAAAGATAATATAACATCATACTATTCTAAAGATAACAATGTATCTAATAGTGAAAAAGAAGCTGATGAAGTATCGCTTGCTATCTATGAGATACTAAGTGATAAAGCTTTTAGATTTGATTATCTAACCTATAAAAACTATCATAAAAGATTATTTCAAAATCTTGATAAAGAAATATATCATCCAGGAGAATTTAGAACTTATAATATTACTAAAGATGAAGAAATATTAGATAATGATACAGTAAGTTATCAGTCTTATGATTTAATAGAAGAGTCTTTAAAGTATGATTTTCTTGAAGAGAAAAATATTGATTATATTAATATGAGTGAAAGCGAATTAGTTAATAGAATAGCAGAGTTTACGTCAAGAATTTGGCAAGTACATCCATTTAGAGAAGGAAATACTAGAACAACTGCTATCTTTATTCAAAAATATTTAATAAGTATGAGTTTTAATGTCAATAACGAACTATTTAAAGATAATTCTCTATATTTTAGAAATGCTTTAGTAAGAGCTAATTATATAAATTATAATAAAGGTATTAAAGAAGATAAGAGTTATTTAGTTATGTTTTTTGAAAACTTATTACTAGGTAAAAATAATGAATTAGATAATAATAAGTTACATATTTAATAAAGGAGAAGTCTAATGAAAACTAAAGAAGAAAAAATAAAAGAATTAGAAGATAAAGTAAGAGTTACTGATTTAACAGTATATGAAAAAGAAATATTTAAAAAGTCATTAGTAAAAGGAACTATTTCTGGTGTGGTAACTTTTGCAATTCCTGTAAGTGTTTCTGTAGCGAGTAATGTGTTTGGATTAACTCTTAATTTAAATGACAGTAATATATTAAGTATGTTATATGAATGCCTATCTTATTTACCTGTTTCTGTTACTTTAGGTACAATAGGAGGTGTATTGCAAGAGGCATGGCATCTTCTTTATGCTGATCTCGATATACAAGAGATGAGAAAATTAAAGTATTTTATAGAAAATAAAGAAGATATAACTAAAGTAGCAGATATGAATATTTTGGATGTAAAATATAGTACATCTTCTATGGATTTGATAGATTATGCTAATAAAGGTAGAAGTAAAGTATTAAGAAATAACTCTTAGTACTTTTTTCTTGTTTTAATGGTTAATATCTTGTATGATATAAATGTATTTAAATATTAATAGAAAGACAGTGATGTTTATGGAACTATTAGTACCAGCAGGAGATATAAATTCATTTTATGCAGCCATAAATAATGGGGCAGATGCTATATATTTATCAGGTAAAATGTTTGGAGCAAGGAGCTATGCTAAGAATTTTACAGATGATGAGTTAAAAACAGTATTAAAACTTGGTAAAATCTATGGTGTTAAAATTTATGTAACAATGAATACTTTAGTAAAGGAAAATGAAGTAGAAGCCTTTCTTAAAGAAGTAGAGTTTTTATATAGTCTAGGAGTAGATGCTATTCTTATGCAAGACTTTGGTATGATTTCTTTATGTTTAAAAAAGTATCCTAATCTTACAATTCATGCTTCAACACAAGTAAATAGTAGTAGTTATGAGACTATTAAACTTCTATATGAGATGGGAGTAAAACGTGTAGTACTTCCAAGAGAGATGAGTATAGATGAGATTAAGAAAATAGATATTCCTATTGAAATAGAAGTCTTTATTCATGGAGCCTTATGTGTAAGTTATTCAGGTAATTGTCTCTTCAGTTCTATGTTAGGTGGTAGAAGTGGTAATAGAGGAGAGTGTGTTGGTAGTTGTAGATTACCTTATAAAATATATAAAGATAAGACTCTAATTGATGAAGGATATCTCTTATCAATGAAAGAGTTAAATACCTCATCTGATATAAAGACTCTACCTAGTAATGTTGTTAGTCTTAAGATAGAAGGTAGGATGAAAAGTCCATCTTATGTAAGTTTTATTACAAAGTATTATCGTAAAATACTTGATGGTGAAGAACTTTCTACTAAAGATTTAGAGGACTTAAAGAGTATGTTTTATAGAGGCTTTACAAAAGGTCATTTATTTAATGATAGTGATTTAATTAATAAGAAAAGTCCTAATCATTTAGGAAGTCATTTAGGTAAAGTTATAGATGTTAATGATGAGAGAATTAGAATAGAACTTGATAGACCTTTATTACAAGGTGATGGTATTAGATTTAAAGAATCTAATAAAGGAATGATTGTTAACTATCTTTATGACTTAAAAGATAATTTAATTAATAAAGGAAATCCGAAACAAATAGTTGAAGTTGATAATAAAGTTAAATTAACTAGTCTAGATGAAGTTAGAAAGACTACTGATAAATCTCTTGAAATAACAGACTTTACTATTACTAGAAAAGTTCCTATTAATATAGATGTGAAAGCAAGGGTAGGAGAAGTATTTACTTTAAGTTTTAGTGATTTAATACACTCTGTTACTTATAGTGGTAATGTAGTAGAGAAATCTATTAATAATCCTATATCTAAAGAAAGATTAATTAGTCAGTTAGAAAAACTAGGTAATACTCCTTTTGTCTCTAAACATATAAATGTAGATATGGATGAAGATATCTTTATTAGAATAGGGGACTTAAATATTGCAAGAAGGACTTTATCAGAAAGATTAATTGGAGAACGTCTTAATGATTATAAAGAGCCTATTATTAATGAAGTAACTTTTGATAAGATAAATACTAAAGATATAATAGATTTAGAAGATTATCAAGAAGTAGAAAGAAATCCTTTTAATATTAAAGATGTCTTAAAAGATAAAAGTATTGCTAGTAATTTATTTAGACCAACTACTGATGTAATAGCATCTTACCATCTTAATGTCTTTAATTCATATACTGCTTATTATCTTTATAAGTTAGGGTATAAAGCAGTTACTTTATCAGTTGAACTTAATAATATAGAGTTAAAAGAATTAATAGAATCTATAAGAAAAAGGTTCGGTAATATACCAATAGTTATTAAAACTAAGAGCTATGTAGAAGTAATGATTATTAAAGGTAATATTTTAAATATAGATAAAGATACTCCTTATACTTTAGTTAATGTTAAAAATGATAAATTTAAAACTTACTTTGATGGAAGATGTACTCATATTAATTCTAGTTATAGTCTTGATTTAGATGAAAAAGAGTTAGAGTTTGATAATGTTTATTTTATGGGGGGAAAGTTATGAAAATTAGAAAAGAATTTTATTTGCCTAATAAAGGAGTTTTAAGTTTATATAATATTAGTTATTTAGAAAGTGATTTTAATTTAGTTATAAAAAATATTTCTGACAGTTTAAAATATGAGGCTTCAGTAGAACTTTATAATTCTATTAGTAGTAAATTGTATTCATTTAAAGATAATGATAGTTTAGGTAATGATTTGAAAATGATTTTTTCTGATTTAAAAACAAGAAGTGAAGAAAAGAAGGAAAAGCCATTTTATAAGTTTAAAGATATGATGTTAGCAGATGAATTTATAGAATATTTAACTCCTATTGATTATAATTATCAGTCTTATTTACAGCTATTTCACCAAATTAATACTAATTCTATAACTTATCAAGAAAGTCTATATGGACTATCATTTCCTACTAATGTTGTTACTTTTGATAAAATTTCTAATTTTTTAAATAGTGATAATATAGATAAATATCAAAAGTACTTAAGAGAATATTTACAAGTTTTTAATTTTGAATATAGAGAAGTTTATTCTAAAGAAGAGTTAATTAAAGAAGAGTTAAATAGAATAATTAAGAGTGATTTTAGAAATCTATTTAGTAATAAGTATTTCCTTGAAAAACAGATAGAGGAAGAATATCATAGAAAAGAGGAAATAGCTAAAACTAACGAAAGAATTTTAAAATTAGGTTTTGCTTATAAGTAAAAAGGAGAAAATTATGGAAATTAGAAAAGAATTTTATTTGCCTAATAAAGGAAATTTAAGTTTATATAATATAAGTTATTTAGAAAGTGATTTTAATTTAGTTACCGATAAAATATCTAGAAATCTTGGAAATACAAAAGTTGATATTAATGGAGCTTTGTTGATTTCTAAGGATATTAGAAAAATAAAGTTAGAAGATAAAAATACTACTACATATAGATTTTATTTAGGAGAAGATCCAATTCTTAAACCATTAACATCAATTAATTATGGTCATGATATTATTAATTTTAAGGGAATAGATACATTTTTGAGGGAAAACAATAGTCCAGATTATTTAAAAGCTTTAGAAGAATATTTACAAATATTTAACTTTGAATATAAAGAAAATTATGTTAAAGATGAAATAATTAAAAGAGAGTTAGATGAATTAGAGAAGAATAGAGATTTCTATAAAGTTGAACGTTTTTTAGACCAAAAATATTTTCTTGAAATAGCTTTAGAAAATGATTATAAGAGAAAAGAGGAAATGGCGAAAGCGAATGAAAGAGTTTTAAAATTAGGTAATAGGAAAATATAATATAAGTACTATTACTTTTTTTAATTCTTAAACTATGCTATAATAAGCTAGTAGGAAAAGGAGGAACTATGGATAAATTAAGTAGAGAAGAAGTACTACATGTTGCCCATCTAGCTCGTATTTCTTTAACTGAAGAAGAAATAGAGAAGTTTAGAGGTGAGCTTAAAGTACTAATGGATGATATAGATAAGATAAAAGAAGTTGAAGATTTTGATGATGAAATGATGTATACACCAATTAATGATAATACTAGATTAAGAGAAGATGTTGTAGGGGAGATGTTAAGTGCAAGTGATGCGACAATAAATGCTCCTAAAAAGAATGGAAGTTTTATAGAAGTGCCGGTGATGATTAATGAGTAAATATTTAGATTTAAGTATTAAAGAAATACATGAGTTATTAGTAGAGAAAAAAATAACTCCTCTTGATTTAGTAGAAGAAGCCTTAAGTAGAATAGAAGCTGCTAAAGACTTAAATGCCTTTATTACTATTAATGATAAAGTAAGAGAAGAAGCTAAGACTTTGGGTGAAGTAGATCCTGATAATATCTTCTTTGGTATTCCTATCGCTATAAAAGATAATATAGTAACTAAAGATTTAAAAACAACTTGTGCCTCTCATATCTTAGATAATTTTATACCTATATATGATGCTACTGTTGTAGAAAAAATTAAAGAAGCTAAGATGCTTATCATAGGTAAAGCTAATATGGATGAGTTTGCTATGGGGTCTACTAGTGAGACTAGTTATTTTGGGGCACCACTTAATCCTCTTGATAAAACTAGAGTTACAGGAGGTAGTTCTGGTGGTAGTGCTGCTGCTATTTCAGGAGGCCTTGTTCCTCTTGCTCTTGGAACTGATACAGGTGGAAGTATTAGACAACCTGCTAGTTATACAGGAATAGTTGGGATGAAACCTACTTATGGAAGAGTATCACGTTATGGACTAGTAGCCTTTGCTTCAAGTCTAGACCAAATAGGACCAATGACTAGAACTGTTTATGAAAATGCAGCTTTACTAAATATTTTAGTAGGTGAAGATGAAAGAGATCTTACTAGTGTTAATAAAGATAAGGAAGATTTTACAAGGTTTATTGGTGAAGACATTAAAGGTATGAAGATAGCCTTACCTAAATATTTTATTAGTGAGATTGTTGATGAAGAGATTAGTGTTAGAATTAAAGAAGTAATTTCTTTCTTGAAAGATAAAGGAGCGATTGTTGATATCGTTGATATGAAGTACTTAGATACTGCAGTTAACCTTTATCAGATAATCGCTATGGCGGAAGCTAGTAGTAACTTAGCAAGATTTGATGGTGTTCGTTATGGCTTTAGAGCAAGTGATGTAGATAGTGTTGATTCTATGTATGGAAAAACACGTGGTGAAGGCTTTGGAGATGAAGTTAAAAGAAGAATAATGGTAGGTTCCTATATTTTAAGTGGTGAAAATGCTAAAATATATTATGATAAAGCTTTAATGGTACGCGATGATATTACTAAAGAATTTAATCGTATCTTTAAAGACTATGATTTAATTATTGGACCAACAACAACAAGAGTCGCTCCTATGTTAGGAATTACTAAAGATGATCCTCATAAATCTTTCATGGATGATGTTTTAGTAATACCTGTTAATATGGCAGGACTTCCTGGTTTAAATGTACCTGTTGGTAGTAATAGTGAAGGACTACCTATAGGTTTACATATAATAGGTAAAGCCTTTGATGAAGCGACTATTTATCGTCTTGCAAGTTTTATAGAGGAGGTGTTTTAGATGAGTGAATTTACTCCTACAATTGGTCTTGAAGTCCATGTTGAAATAAAAAGTAAAAGTAAACTCTTTTCAGATAGTGCTAATACTTATGGTATGGCAACAAATACTTCTGTTAATATAATTGACTTAGGCTATCCTGGAACATTACCTACTGTTAATAAAGAAATAATAAGACAAGGAGTTAGAGCCTGTAAAGTTCTAAACTGTAATATAACTCGTAAAATGCATTTTGATAGAAAGAACTATTTTTACCCAGATAATTCTAAGAACTATCAAATTACCCAAAATAGAACTCCTATTGGAAGAGATGGTTATGTTGAAATAGAAGTAGATGGAGTTAAGAAAAAAATAGGTATTTCTGATATTCATATAGAAGAAGATACCTGTAAAAGTGCTCATCGTGGTAGTGTTAGTTTACTTGATTTTAATAGAGCAGGTGTACCTTTAATAGAAATAGTAACTACTCCTTGTATTAGTAATGGTAAAGAAGCAATGGCCTATCTTACTAAGCTAAAAGAACTATTATTCTATGCTAATATTAGTGACTGTAAAATGGAAGAAGGAAGCATGAGATGTGATGCTAATGTTTCTATTAGTAAAGATGAAAAGCTAGGTACAAGAACAGAAACTAAAAATATAAGTTCTATTCATAATGTAGGTCTTGCAATAGAAAAGGAAATAGAAAGACAAGAAGAAGTTTTAAGAAGTGGTGGTAAAATCTATGAAGAAACAAGACGTTTTGATGATAAGTTAGGCGAAACTATTCTAATGCGTGTTAAAGAAACAGGTAATGACTATCGTTATTTTATAGAACCAGATATTCCTTATCTAGAACTTACTGATGAATTTATTAATGAATCTTTAAGTACATTACCATTATTACCAGATGAATTAAGAGAAAAATATAGTAAAGTAGGACTATCTTCTTTACAAATAGAGAAACTAATTAATAATAGATCATTAAATGATTATTTCTTAGGACTATTAGAATTTAAAACTAATTATGTAACTGTAGTTAATTTATTACTATCAGATATTTCATCATACTTAAATAAACATAATAAAGTAATAACTGATACAAAGTTAACTTATGAAAAACTAGTTAATATTGTAGATAGTCTAGAGAAAGGAGAATTATCTAATAAAAACGTCAAAGACTTAATTGACTCTCTAATGGAAACTGATAAGACTCTTAATGAGTTAAAGAAAGAATTTAATATTGAAAATATTACTGATGATACATTTATAAAAGAAATAATTACTAAAGTAATAGAAAATAATAGTGAAAGTGTAAATGATTATAAATCTGGTCATGATAGAGCTTTAAAATACTTAATGGGACAAGTAATGAAAGAAACTAAAGGCTCTGTTAATCCTAAGAAAGCTAAT
>DVKQ01000086.1 GCA_018715925.1 Candidatus Onthousia faecipullorum | reverse complement strand
ACTACTACTTGTCTCAAACTTCCCTACCCAGATTCCTGATAATTCATTTCCATCATATGTAAATGCATCTGGGGTATACCAATTCTTAGGTTCCTCTGTCGCTAAATATTTAGCAGTTCCTGTATCCTTAGTATCTTTATCTACAAATTTAATATCTATCTCTCCTGGTAATGCTTGTGTTGGAGCTGTACTCAAATAATCTCCTTGTTTTCCATAATAATTTGTACCATCAACACTTCCTATACTATAACTATATCTTGGTATCCATACCCACATTGTCTCTATATCATCCATTGATATTGTGGTTCCTACAGGTGTGCTTAAATAAGTATCTCTTGTTGATGATGATACTGTTACTGCATTAGCCCACTCTTGTTTATCATAGTTATACCAGTTATTTGTAGAAGAATCTGCTTTTACCCAATTACTTCCATCATATCTTACGGCAATCATATTACTATCTAACTCTGGGGCATTTGGTTCTATATTTACTCCATCTAATCCATAAACATTTATTCTTACTGAGAAAGTCTTTCCTCCTCCATCTCCTTGTGGATTATAACTCTCATCTACATACATCCTAAGTCTATAGGTATTACTCTCACTACTATTCATACTACTTGTATATAAACTCATTTCATTGGCAGGTCTTCCTGTATATGAGTTACTACTTACTTCTTCATTATATGTTTCTGGTGTCATTAATTCTTCTTCACCTGATTCTGTTACTCTAGTTAAATATAACTTTATATATTGATTATCTAAAGTACCACTTTCTTTTTTTGCACTTATCTCATAATTAATATTAACGTCACCAGAAATAGAACTACCAACAGTAAATTCAAAGTAATCACTTAATGTTTTACCTGTCTTATCTGTTGTAGGTAATGCCCCTTCTAAATTAATTACATTTTCTGTCTCATTATATGTCATAGTAATTGAACCAGTTGTTATTGTATTGGCTCTTTGTCCTAATCCTGTATAGGTATAAGCAGCGTATGACACTCCTACTATTGCAATTACCATTAATAATATTAATCCTAATATTAAAATATTTTTCTTATTTTTTAACATTTATTACTCCTCCTTTAATTTTTTTCTACACACCAAAAAGAACAGAATATCTCTATCCTGCTCTTATATCATAATGAAAGAAAGTAATTATATTACTTAAACTACCATACTGGTTAGTTAACTGCCTTTTATGCTTAAGGATAAAATAAGCCCCCCCCCCCCAGGTAACATATTGTAAACACATCTTCTTCATATTTTTTACCTTCTTTCTTATATCTTTGTTAATTTAATAATAACAGAAAAAAAGAACTTAGACAAGTCCTTTTACTTATAATTATCTGCTCTAACTTCCATAAAGCTCTGTGGATGATTACATACTGGACATACATCAAGAGCATCTTTACCAACATATACATGTCCACAGTTACGACAAATCCAAATCTTGTCTCCATCTTTATGGAATACTCTATCATCTTTAACATTCTTAAGAAGTGTTAAGTATCTTTCCTCATGTTCTTTCTCAATCTTTGCAACACTTTCAAAAAGATATGCTAAACGAGTAAATCCTTCTTCTCTTGCAGTTTCAGCGAAACCTTTATACATATCAGTCCACTCATAGTTTTCACCAGCAGCAGCATCTTCTAAGTTAGTCATAGTATCAGGAATATCTCCACCATGTAACTCTTTAAACCAAAGTTTTGCATGTTCCTTTTCATTATTAGCAGTCTCTTCAAAGATTGCTGCTATTTGTTCATAACCATCTTTTCTAGCTTTAGATGCGTAATATGTATATTTATTACGAGCTTGACTTTCTCCAGCGAAAGCTGTCATTAAGTTTTGTTCAGTTTTTGAACCTTTTAATTCCATATTTAATACCTTCCTTCTATAATTTATTTATATTAAAGAGATTTCTCTCTTAATATACTACTTCTATCTTTAAAATTAGTATGAATAAGTTTAAGTGCTTTAGGACTATTAGGATAGTCAAGATATGTTTTATAGATATCTATGACATCAGGATTTTTATAACAGAATCTAATACTATTATTTTTATCATCTTCTTCTAAGGATAAAGCACGCTTTTTATTAATTTCATCCATCTTATTAATAGCATTAAGTACCTGTCCTCCACCTGATACACATCCTAAGGGACAATTCATAACTTCTATAAAGTCATAATTATCTAAGTCTTTAAGTACTTCTTCAATATTTTTCATACCTTGAACGCTTACTACTCTTAATTTATAAGGACCTATATTAACAGTAGTCTTCTTTATTGTACCACTTTTTTCATTTTCTTCAAGGGATAAAAAGCCAGTAATTTTATCTTCTCCTGTTATTATATAGTTAACACATCTTAAAATAGACTCCATTACTCCCCCACTTCTACCAAAAATAAGTCCTGCTCCACTTCCTTTTGATAAAAGAGAATCAAATTCTTTAGGTTCTACTTTAGTTATATCAATGCCTGATTCTTTTAAAAGTAATACTAATTCACTAGTAGTAAGACATATATCCATACCCATTTCTGTCCTTCTAATTTCAAACTTTTTAGCAGTACAAGGTGCTACTACAACATTAATTATTTTGTCTTTTGGTATATCCATCATCTTAAGGAAATAAGTGTTAATAATAGAACTTTGTATTCCAATAGGACTCTTAACAGTAGATAGATGATTTAATTTATCCGGATGATATATTTCTAAGTATTTAACCCATGATGGACAACATGATGTAAACATAGGTAGCGTTTTATTATTCTTTAGTCTATTAACTAACTCATGTGCTTCTTCCATAACTGTCATATCTGCACCAAATGTTACATCAAATACATAGTCAAAACCTACTTCTTTTAAGGCACCAACTAACTCTTTTTCAAGAAATGTACCAGCATCTAGTCCAAAACCTTCGCCTATTGATGTCCTAACTGCAGGTGCAATAGATATAGTAACTATCTTTTCAGTATCATGTAAATAATCTAAGACTTTCTTATAATCATATTTAGGAACTAATGCTCCAACAGGACAATTTAAGATACACTGTCCACAGTTTATACACACTGCTTCCTTACATTTCTCATCATAGTTAATCCCTACTACATCTTTACATATAGTCTTACACCTACCACAGTTAATACATCTTTCTTTAACTCTTTTAATACTAGGATTATCTTCATCAATTCTAACTGCCTTGCTTAAGTCCATTACTTCACTTCTCCTTACAACTATCACATATACCTTCAAATACTAAGTTAATGTGTCTAACATCTTTTAAATTAGAAGTTAATAATATATTATCAATTAAATTGTTATCTAGAAATACATCAATAATTTTATTACATTTAAGACAATAATAGTGATAATGATCTTTTCTATAATCATAATGAATACCATTAGGGGTATCTATTCTTCTAATTATATCATCGCTAACTAAACTATTAACTGTTCTATAAACAGTCGCTTGTCCTATATTTTTATCACTTACTAGTTCATATAACTCTCTAATAGTAGGATGATTATAACTATTTTTTAATACTTCTATTATCTCTTGTCTTTGTACTGTATTTCTTTCCATATCTACACCTTATTGATAATTATTATCAATTAAATTATAGTAAATATAAAGCTTTAAGTCAACTAAAAAGAACTAAATATTGCTATTTAATTCCTATATATTTGTTACTACTCAGCCCTAAAATAACGAATTTTAAGTAATTCGTTATTTTTGTATGGTAAAACTAGGCAAATAAAATCTTACCTTCAAATATTTGCCCTATACTTTTATAAACATCTTGTTTTCTTAGTTTA
>DVKQ01000085.1 GCA_018715925.1 Candidatus Onthousia faecipullorum | reverse complement strand
CCCTATCTTAAAAGAGAAACTTAATATTGATGGTTTAACTATTTGTCAAAATAATTATTATGGACAAGATGTAAAACATTATCATATTCATTTAATACCTAGATATAATAGTGATAGTTTTAAATGTACTTATGATAGTAGTAAAGTTAGTGATATTAAAGATGTATATGAAAAGTTAAAAACTGAGTAGAAAATTTCTTTACTCAGTTTTATTCTTCTAATAAGAAGTCTATAATATTTATTACTTCTATACCATCTATTTGTTTATTTTTTACATTATCCATTGTTAATATAACTTTCTTATAATTATCATTGATAGCAAGTAAAGACTTCTTTTCTCTTTCTTCTACTTTTTCATCTAAAATACTTCTTGATACTTGATAGTATACTCTTTCGTTTGATTTAATGGCAATGAAATCAATTTCAATATTATCATACTTTCCTACATAGACTTCATATCCTCTTCTTAGTAATTCTATATAAACTAAGTTTTCATAACTACTGCCACTATCATATGAAGAAGTACCATCTATTACATTTTTTAGACCATTATCAACGAAATAATATTTTCCCTGTGTTTTTAATAATTGTTTTCCTTTTAATTCAAATCTAGGTACTCTATAGATGAAATATGCATTCTCTAACATTTTCAGATAGGCATCTACTGTTTCATTACTAATAGAACTACCATTTTTTTTCATAAACTCGGCAATAGAATTAGGAGTAGTTAAATTACCTATACATGAAGCCATATATTTTATTAAATTATCTAAAAATACTATATCTTTTATATTGTTTCTACTAATAACATCTTTCTTTAAAACAACCTCTTTTATATCATTTAAATAGTTAGTCATCAATTCTTCATTATCATTCATGTTAACTAACATTGGCATACCACCAAATTTTAAGTATTTATCAAATTTTTCAAACTTTTCCTCATTATTTTTAAATGGGTATTCTTTGATAAACTCTTTAAAAGAGAATGGATATATCTTTATTGTTAAAACTCTACCTGCAAGTAATGTTGTAAGTTCACTTGATAAAAGATAAGCATTTGATCCTGTTATATAAATATCTGAATTAATATCTACTAATAAAGAATTAACTGCTTTTTCCCATTTATCTACATTTTGTACTTCATCTAATAATATATATTTTTTGTTGTTATTTTTTACTTTCTCTTTTATATAGTTATATAAATCTTTATAATCTTTTATATCGTAAAATGTGGCACTTTCAAAATTCATATATATTATATCTTCTTCATTTACTTTCTCAGTTATTAGATAGTCTTTATATTGTAATAATAAAGTACTCTTTCCACTTCTTCTTACTCCTGTAATTACTTTTATTAAATTTAAGTCTTTCCCTGCTATTAATTGATTTAAGTATTTTTCTCTTACAAGCATAAATATCACCTCTAGTATCATTATACACTTTTTTCAGTATTTGTCAAAGTTTTACGGCTATAACCGCAAAACTTTTTATTTTTCTATTTTTTGCGACTACAAACTATTTTATGAAGAAACTAAAGATGAAATCAGTAATTATTAAAATTAAAAGAATGATAGAGATAAATTTAGGAATCTTTTCTATGAACTTATCTGTTATAGGTTTTACTACATATAAGAATATTAGACATGCTGTTCCCCATACTAGACTTACTTCCAAAGATATATATTTACCAAAGTTATATTTCATATCAGTATAATCCCAAAAACTTTTATGAAAAATAAACTCTGTTAAATGTCCTCCTATTAGTTCTAATATAGTTAATATTAAAGTAACACTTATAAATAATAGTATTATCTTTACCCATCTTTTTACTTTTAAATTATTAAATATTAATCTTGTTAAAAAAATCATGATAATGACACCAAATCCATATATAGGCATCCATGGTCCATAAAAAGGATTATTAGTTAAGCTTCCTGCAGTTATTAAATGCATTATATTTTCAAATAAAAATCCAAAGAAGGAAAATAAAAGAAAATTATTTAAATAATAATATAAACTGTTTTTTGTTTTCATTAAGATTCACCTATTGGTTAGTATTTACAAATATTTTCTTATTATACTAAAAGAAACTCTAATAAAGAGCTTCTTAATTAATAAGTCATACAAGATCCTAAGATAATAGCTAGTAAGATGTATAATACAATTATGATTACAAAACTATTTCTTGGTCTTGATGTACAGCAGCTAGTAGTTACTGTTTGATTATTTGAACAAGACATTTTTACACCTCCTTATTATATATTAGATATAAGCACCTATAATTATAACTAGTAAGATAAATAATACTAGAACTATAGCACTGCTTGAATTACAATTACCCATAACTTAATCCTCCTTTTTTCTAGTGTTCACATTATTCTATGGTAAATATTTAAAAAGTGTGATAAATTTACCTTATTTTATTTGCAAGTTAGGAAAGATAATGCTATTATATTAATTGAATCGATAAGGAGGAAATTAAATGATGAAAATATTTAAACTAACAGCTTGTGCTCTTATAGTATGTTTACTTGTTACAGGTTGTGGAAATAATGCTGAACTTGAAGATAATCATACTGTAGTTAAAACTGATGAAGGTGAAATAAAAGCTGATGCATTATATGAAAAATTAAGGGATAAATATGGTATTAGTGTTCTAGTTGATATGATTGATCATCAATTATTTGATGAGAAGTATAAAACTGATGAGACTGAGGAAGAGACTATTAATGCTCAAATTGAACAGATGAAAGCTCAATATAATAATGATGAAGAAGCATTTAATGCTGCTATTACTCAATATTTAGGTGTTGAAGATGAAAATGAGTTAAGAGATATGTTATCACTTGAATATAAGAGAAATTTAGCAATTGAAGATCATGTACAAGACAGTATTGCCGATGATGAGATTCAAAAGTATTATGATGATGAGATTATTGGTGATATGAGTGTTAGACATATTTTAATTAGTCCTGATACTAATGATGATATGACTGATGAAGAGAAAGAAGCTGCTGAAGAAGATGCTAAGAAACAAGCAGAAGACTTAATTAAACAATTAGATGATGGAGCA
>DVKQ01000084.1 GCA_018715925.1 Candidatus Onthousia faecipullorum | reverse complement strand
GGGCTAGCTTTTATATTAAATATATTTGATATAAGGTTCTGCCCTTTTTTTAATATTTTTAATATTCCTTGTCCTGCCTGTGGTCTTACTAGAGCTTTTAAACTTATTATACAATTTAGATTTATAGAAAGCTTAAAATATAATATTATTGCTCTTCCTCTTGTAATTTTTGCATTTATATATATTATTCTTTTAATAACAAAAAGAATAGACTTACTCTACTCTTTCCTTAATAAATATAAAAAAGTTTTAATTGTAATAACTATTATAATTATGTTAATAGTATGGTTTATAAATATTAATAATCCATTATTATACTAAGTAATAATTATGAAGTTACAGAATTTATTTGAGCATTATAAAACCCTTGATATACAAGGATTAATTTCATTATGGAGCGGATGAGGGAAATCGAATCCCCGTCACAGCCTTGGCAAGGCCATATTCTAACCACTAAACTACATCCGCAAAACAGATACATATATATTGTATCATAAATTCTGTAAGAGGCAAGTGCTTTTTTTGTTACAAATTGAAGTTTTCTTTATTTTTTAGGTATTCTTTATAACTAATTAACTTTTTATAGTAATCTAGTGGATTATCTATATCTAATTCTATTAATATAGAATAGGCAATAGAACTGTTAATTTTAAAGAAGCAAGCATCATCTTTTAATAGTTCTTCTATTAATCTATATTTCTTTAAATCTTCTAACTCTTCTATAGTATTTGCATTTTCTAACATCTTTACTTTCTTTGTTACTTTCTCTCTTAAATAATTCATAGACTTCCTCCTTTATTACTAAGTATATCTACATCAATATTCATAGAGTCTTCTATAACTTTACGAGCCTTTCTTTTAGTTAAATATTCTAAGGAACCATCTCTATAAATAAAGTTATATCCCTCTAAATTAGGTATCCCCATCTTATAATCGTGTTTATGAATTCTTTCTTCATTAGGATTATAGTTAATTACTTCGCTATTTTTATATTCACCTTCTTCTTTCCCCTTCTCTTTAATTTGAACATAAGCTAGATGTTGTTGGTCTTCCTTAGAAAATAATACTTTTATTAAGGTATTTATGTAAGAGATAGCAGAAACACTCCCTAGATCTTCTTCTAATAGTAAATTATTAATTAAAGAAAAATTATCCGTAACCTCATCTGTTTTTTCAGGTATATTACGTATTTTGAAAGCTTTGCAATTAGTAAGGTTTCTAATAATTGCATTAGTTCTATCTTCAAAATTAACATAGTCTATTTCTGTAGATTTATCTAGATTAAGTCCTAAATCATAAACATTAACTTTTTTAGCACCTAATTCTTCATCTCTAATTAAGGCATTAAAACCATTAGGTCTTAGTCCTAGCTTGCTCCTCGTTAAATCATCCATTTTATAATTATCATTTTTTCCTTTATTTATTATAGTAGCATCAGCATTAAAAAGGTATCCTTCCTCTTTAAGATAAACACTGTAATGAACTCCACTTTTATTAATTACACAGGGAATATTGTGTTTATTTAAGAAGAAAGAATAAAGTTCTGCCCAGTTTTTACATGTTACTTGGTTATCTGTTAGATTAATACTATTTATTGGTGTTTCGTAAATTCTTTTTAAAAAGTCTAAACTTAAATCTTGTCCAAAAGCTTCAAACTTTTCTGAGAATTCTACTAATTCATTTAAATTATTATAAAGTTTTAAAGCGATAGAAAGATTATTAGAGTCTAGTGGTATATCTTTCTCTACTCTTTTAATAAACTTTTTACCTGGTTTTACTTCTGTTATAAATGGTTTTCCAAATGTTTCTAAAGGTCTATCATATCCATAAGGTGTCATGTTATCACTCCTTATTATCATTATACAATTTAACTTAGTATTTGACAAATAAAAAGATATATGAGAGAATATATATGCAACTTGAACATATTATGTATTAGATGGGTCTATAGCCAAGTGGTAAGGCATGGGACTGCAACTCCCTGATCGTTGGTTCAAATCCGACTAGGCCCTCCATTGAAATATAAAGGAATTCTAGTGATAGAGTTTCTTTTTTTATGTAAAACGTATCAATAGCGTATCAATTTTCATATTTTATCATTTTATTTTGTTAATATTATCTCTTGCTGATTTATAGTATTAGGTATATTTAGACATTTTGAAGTTGTTTTATTACAACACTCTAAATAGTGATTTCAATATAAGAACATAAGAAATAAAATAAATTTTATTTCGCCCTTGTCGTTACCTCCAAGGATTCCTACTTCATAGATAAGGTATCCCTTATTCTCCATAGGCTTAAATTCCGATAGTCGCTACCGTACTTGGGTATTATTTATCTTTGTTCTTTTTCATTATATCAAACATTATTTAAACTAAACTTTGTAAGTTATAGTGTAATTTTAAACCTTCTAATAATATGTTTAAGCTTGCATTTATATCTCTATCATTATGTACTCCACATTCCGGACAGTCATATTCTCTTATACTTAAATCTTTTATTTCATTATTTTTATAACCACAGTGACTACATATTTGACTACTCGGATAATAAGTATTTATCTTATAATAATACTTTCCTTTTATCTTACTTTTCCATTCTATTAGAGAACATAATTTACTTAAACTTGCATCTGATAGACT
>DVKQ01000083.1 GCA_018715925.1 Candidatus Onthousia faecipullorum | reverse complement strand
GATGGATCTTCAGGAAGTCTTCTTTGATAATATTTACGCATAATTTGTCCTTCACTACCTATCTCTTCTAAGATAGACTGAGCTAAAGTAGAATTATTACGTAAAGCATAGATAACTTCTGCTCCTTCTCCACCTCCAGCATTTATATGATTAGATATAAGTATAGCATTACTACTACCCCCAAAAGCTTCATTAGCCCGTCTAAGTCTTTCAGTTCTACTTAAATTCTCATCAGAATCTCTTGTTAAAACAGCAGGTATCCCTAACTGTTGTAATCTTTCATACATATATAAAGATGCATCTAATGTAAAGTCTTTCTCTTGTAAACCAGAAGAAACAGCACCAGGATCAGCACCTCCATGTCCTGCATCTACAACAACACCTGTTACTCTTCGCTCATTCATAATATTCACCTCTACATTAAAATATGTAAAAATGCCTATTTTGCTACTATTAAAATTAACTCTATAATAAATACTACTTTTTTAATTTAGTAAATTCTATAACTTGCCCATCTTCTTGCCCCAAATCTTTATCACATTGATCAAACTCTACTGAACTATCCTCAGATAAAATTTTAATAATAAATTTCTTCACATTTTTATAATGCTTTAATTCATTAAAATTCATTTCATCTTTATTTATAAGAAAATTTAAATCACACATTAAATCATCATAACAATCTTGAGGCAAAGTATCATATTCAAAAACTTCTTTATCAATTCCTAATTCTCTAGCAATAAAATATAACAACTCCGTTTCATCATATAAACAATCTTCACCTTCATTTTCCATATAATTATGAACAGTCTCTAAAATATTCTCATATTTATTTTTTTTCTGAGTTTGATTATAATGACACCAATTATTACCTATTTTTTCTACTTCATTCCTCACATCATTCAATAACTCAATATGTACCTTTAAATATTCTGCCAAATTAACATCATAAATTGAAATTAAATTAATAATATAATTATTAATACCTATATTTTCTAAGGAAGAAAAACTTTGAAACTTTTTATGCAAGAAAACTTCCAAATCAATATCATACTCACTAAAAATATCAGTAATAAATCTCTTAGCATAATAATTACAAACAATACCACTTTCTCTGAAAGAATTAAGAATTACAAGAAACCCAAACCCAATCTCATTAATAACAAATTCATCTTCTAAATCAGCTTTAACAAGTTCTATAGATAATCTTTCTCTTTGATAACTTGCATCTAGGAAAATATCGTATTTTATATAATACTCAGAATCTTTGTTTATTAAATCACACATTATAATCAAAAGTTCATTTCTAAATAATAAATCATCATTACAATCTAAAAACTCATCTGCAACTTTACTTATAAATTCTATGTCTTCCTTAAATTTATATATAACAAATTTTATAAAGTTATAATCTTTCTTCACTCGATCTGAACAAAGTCTATAAAAATTCTTATCATTAGATGCAACTATAACTTTCTTCATAAACATACTATCATTTTCCAAGTCATCTATATTGAAGTCATCTATATCATTCCCATTAATATAATCATTAACTATTTTATTATCATATTTATTCATATTTAATCTCCCCATTCCTTAACATATTTTGCTAACTTTATTGATCTCCTAACTTTAGTATATATCTTCGACTCAATTTGTCTTATTCTTTCTAACGTAACTCTCTCTTCTAAAGCAATATCTTTATAACAACATTGATCATAACCAAATAAGCCAAATCTTCTTTTTATAATTTCTTTCTCCCTATCATTCAACAAGCCATCAGAAAAAAGAATATCAAACAAGCCATTATAAAACTGAACATCTATTAATTTATCAAATGATTCATCATTAACATAAACATTATCGATACTAGCTCTATTAAATTCCAAACCGCTATTCATCAAAAGATACTTTAAATTAATTAACTTACGCTTTGAAAAATCATCTGATTTATAATCGACATCTAAAAGTTCTTTAATACTTTCAAACAACTCATACGTCTGTGCAAACTGATCTGTGCATTTATAATATACAAGATTTTGGAAATCCAAATAATTTTCTCTCAAAAAGTCCAAAAACATTTCATAACTGACATCTTCATTTTTAAAAGTTTGTATATACTTATATAAAAAAATAGGAAATCCTTCTACAGTAAACAAATTATTATATTTAATATCAGGTTTATCATTAATTAATTTACTTGTAAAAACAATATAAAAATTATAATCAAACATCAAAGAAAACTTATTAACTTTTAATAATTTTCCATCATTTATCATACTAATCCATATTTCATTACAAGTACTTATAATATCATTCATATCATAAACACTACTCTCTAAATAACATAAACCATTAGATGAAATAAAGCTCGCAACTACATGTAAAGTACCATTAATTAGATAATTACACTTTTCTTTTTTCTTAAATCTATCATTCTCTTTACTAACATCTTCATACAATTTTCTAGCAGTATCAAAATTTAATTTAGGAAAACATTCAATAGATGCATTCCACTCTTCTAATATCTTCTTATTTTCTACCACTATAATTCCCCCCTACAATTATAAAGTCAGTATTTTCTTCTTTACCTTTCTTCTACTATTTAAAGAACAAAAATATTTACCTTCATCAGTATCATAATCAAAACTACAATCATCATTCATATCAGAATATATGTTTTTCAAAATATTAATTTTAAAATCTTTATTTTTATCAGTTATATCTCCATACATTCCAATACTTATATCATATTTTCCAACATTATAAAGTTTAAACCAATTTCTAATACTTAAATAGTCATATGGATTATGAGTTAAAATAATTGAGCTATCAACAATATAAATATTTTTATTCTCATCAAAATATAAAGGATATACTTCTTCTTTAACTTCATCTGTTAATAACGAAAAAGTATAATTCTTTAATCCAAGTGTTTCACCATAATTACTAATAACCATAATATTACCACTATCACAAGAAATAGAATCATACTTTCCTTTGTTTATTTCTAGTACTTGCGAATTAAATATATCAATACCTAAATATTGTAAATATTTTTTATATTCGTTACATATATAATAATTTCTTGCTACAAAAGATATAAAATCATTCTCTATTTTTTTTGAAAACTTCGTAATACCTCCAACAGTATCAGCATATTGTTTAAATAATTCATTTAAATATGTAAAATTCATTAAACTATCATCCCCTTTGAATTAAAACAAGTAGTATTATAAAACTTTTTATGATATAATTAAAATACATATTTTTTATATCTAATATAACTATTAGTTATGAAAGGAGTCTAAATATGAATATAAATTTAGAATTATATAAAGTTTTCTATTATGTCGCTAAAAATGAAAGTATTACTAGAGCCGCAAATGAACTTGCTATAAGTCAACCTGCTATTAGCAAATCAATAAAAACTTTAGAAAATCAAATAAATACATCTTTATTTGTAAGAAAAAGAGATGGAGTCACCTTAACTGAAGCTGGAGAAACAATTTACAAAAAAATAAAGGAAGCTATTGATTTGATAGATTCAGCTGAAAATGATTTAAAAGTATTAACTAATATGGAATCTGGTACTATAAATATTGGTGCAAGCAAAACTATAATACATGAATATTTAATGCCATATATTAAATCATTTCATAAAAAATATCCTAAAATAACAATTAGGATATTTACTGACAAAACAAAAGATTTAATAAAAAAAGCAAAGATGGAACTAATAGATATAATCTTCACAAACCTTCCATATAATTTACCAAACGATTTCAAAGAAATAAAATTAATAGATTTACATGATTGTCTAGTAGCAAATAGTAATTTTGAATATTTAAAAGGAAAGAAAATATCAAAAAAAGAATTAGAAAACTTGCCTCTATTAATTTTAACTAAAGGAGCGACTACAAGAATAAGATTAGATGATTACTGTGTTGAAAATAATATCAATATTAAACCAGAAATGGAATTTGGAAGTAATACTTTAATAAAAGAATTTACAGAAGCAGGTTTTGGGATAGGAATGCTTACAGAAGAACACATAAAAAAAGAGTTAGAAAACGGAACTTTATTTAAATTAGATATTGAACTACCATTAAAAGAAAAATATTTAGGTTTGGTATTTAATGAAGATAATAAAAGTTTAGTTGCAAAAAATTTTATAAACTACATAAATGAAAGAAAATAAGGTTCAATACTCCTTATCTTCTAGACTTACCACGTGAAATATCAGGATCATATGAGTCAGATAACTGTTGAAAATAACTAATTAAATCTGTAAAATCCATAGTATCTCCAAAAGAAGTATATGCATCAACAAACAAATCAAATTGTTCTTCAGGAGAAAACAATCTACCACCATCTACAGAACCTGCACCATCTATTGTTTCTATTCCTTTTACAATAGCTGGCTTTGAATACCTAAATAATTCTTTTTTATTCTCATTACTATCAATTTGCAATGTTTCTATATATTTATTATTAGGTTGTTGAACACTACCAAAATATGCCCAAGGATATTTCTTATAAATATCTGTTTTAGTAATCATTACAGTATTACTTTTAGAATTTTTCGATAAAGTTGCATTGCCTTGTAATTTGGCAACTAAAGAAACTTTTTCTAAAGGACCATACTTCATAAATGTCTCTGATTTTGATTTTATTTTATGATAGTTAAGTAATTGACTACTAACTTCAGGACTAAACTGTTTTTCTACTACATTATAATTAGCAGAATTTAAAATTCTTTTTATAAAATCTTCACTATATTGAAGTAAATCATTATTCCCTTCACTATCTTTTAAAATCCACTCAAGAATTTGTGTAGAGTTCATCTTTTTATTACCAGTTAACTTTTGAAAATCAGGATTATCCCTTAATTGTCCTGCTGTCACACCTAATAAATGTAACAATTCACTTTCTTTGATTTGAAACTCTAAATAATCACTATTATCAATATCTTTTGTACTTAATTCAGCAATTAACTTTTTATTATTATATACCTTATAAAAAACTTGAACAGCTTCTTTCATTAAAGATAAAGTTTTTTGAACATCTGACATAATCATTCCTATATTACTTTTGTTATAATGAATATAATAACCATTTCTTTTTGTGGGTTCACTTACTTTTTTTAAATATTTATCTGCAACTTTATCTTTATCACCATTTTTAATAAACAAAGATTCATAATATTTTTTAACAAGAACTAAATACTTTTCAAGACAATCAGAAAATTTAATACTATTTCCTAATGTTTCATCCTTAATTGAATTATAACTATCACTTAAATCTTCTAAAACATGAATTACATCTTCGACAGAATGATTAATAAGCATATACTCGCAATCATATACTTTCTTTATTTTCAATTCCTTATTAATTAGCTGAACTAATTTTCCAAATTGTAAAACTTCATTTAAAGTACTATTATCATTATCCATATTTAATCACTATCCTTTATCTATACTAATTATAATATAAAAAAATAAGTATTACAACAAACTAAAAGTATAAGATAAATTTTTATATAAAAAACACTTTCCTATCAAAACATCTCTTTTCCTTGTATTTATCAGCATTTATAGTCATTTCCCTATTTTTGGGATACTCCTATTCCTCCATGTCCTACATCTACAACTACACCTGTTACTCTTCGCTCATTCATAATATTCACCTCTACATTAAAATATGTAAAAAGACCTTTTTTGCTACTATTATAATTATTAAAGTTAT
Organism: Candidatus Onthousia faecipullorum; assembly: GCA_018715925.1. Taxonomy (GTDB): domain Bacteria; phylum Bacillota_I; class Bacilli_A; order RF39; family UBA660; genus Onthousia; species Onthousia faecipullorum. The sequence goes on along the minus strand of DVKQ01000083.1, from coordinate 10,532 downwards.
AGAAATTAATGCTAATATTAAATCAAATATATCATTAGAAAAATAGCCCTTTTGTTTCCTAGAATGAGTGAAATAGTTTACCTGTTTCTATTTCACATTATACTATCTATAAAAAGTATAAGTATTACTTTAAATTATCATTTATATACTAATCCATCTTAAGATACTTATCCATCAATTTTTCAGCAAGCAATTCTCCTTCATGTGTCAAAGTAATTGACTTTCCTTTACTAAAATAAAGATAATTTTCATCAGTCAATTTATTAATTACATCAAACGAATACCCTTTCCAACAAGTTTTAACTTTTTCCTCCTTTATTTCGTCATTTTTATCTCTTATGAATCCTTTTTCGTCCCATGATGTTAAATACATAAGTAATAGTGTTAATTCTTCAATATTTTTCTCCATCTATAAACCTCCTAAACACCAACAACCTTACTAGATAATTCTTCTATATATTTTAACACACTTTCTATAACAACATTTACAGGTATGTCTAACCAATTATTTTTTGGATCACTTAAATTTCTTTTATAAATATTTGAATTAAAAATACTTTCAAGCCTAGAGTATATATCCGCTACTGTTTCCTCAAACATATTATTATCCTCAAATATTATTATTTGAAAGACCTTTAATAATTTTTTTCTATCTAATTTATCATTATTAATCAAATAATAGAAATCGAATAAGTCTTTATATCTTGTTGATCTAAATCCTAATTTAAGTAATGATTTTAATTTTTCTGTAAAAATTTGTTCTGGAGAATTAATAAGTAAACTAACTCCATCTTCTATTGCATCTAAATTAAAATAATAATCATCTTGCTCTAAGTCGAATAAATTATGAACACCTATATCTAGTTTTGTATCAATATTATAATTATTAGTATCAACAAGTCTAATATGAACTCTTTTACCACTATAATCTTGATGACGTAGCTCTTCCATTTCCCCTATTATTTCAATTGTAATATTATCACCAACTGAATTAAGTTTGTCTATAAAACTTCTTATGGATTCATTTTCTAATGAATATTTAATAAAATCTAAATCTAAATCACGAGTAGCACGACGAACAGAATTAGATAAACTATGCATCACTACTCCACCTTTAATTGTAATATTCTACTCCACCTTTAATTGTAATATTCTTTTTAAATTCACTCTTTGAAATTTTACTTAAAATAATATCTTGTGCTACTTTAGATCTAGCATCAATTAATTCATATCCTTCCTCTACATTTTTTCTTACAATATCCTCTAAGTTCACTAAAAAACCTCCCTTAACAGTACATCTGCAATATTAGATTCATTTTTATATAAAGATAAATATTCTTCAATTTTATACATATCTAAATCATCTACAATCTTTCTATAATTAGATATTAATTCTTTATAATAATCAAAAGGAATTTGATTTCTTTTCCTAATCAGTTCTACAAGTAATCTTTCTCTATTATACATTTTTACTTTCTCACCATCTATTAAAACCACTTCTTTTCCTTGATTTAATTTTTCTTTAGGGATTCGAATTTGAACTATATTAGAATCATGTATAATATTTGAATTCCTATTTGTAGCAATAAAAGTTTTTTTAGGAATAACATCAGTTAAATCATAATAATAAAATGCAGAATCCATGGTAATAATAGCACTTGAATATTTTTTAGAGGCTATAATCATAGGATTTACTAAATCTTTATCAGAGTATATTCCGTGCTCTAATCTAAATATTTCTTTATTTTTTAAAGCTTTAGATAAATTGTATCTTGTACCATATTTCTCTATTGCTTCTTTTCCAGAATAAATCATATTGTTTCCTCCTTTTATTTTTACAAAAACACCAGCACTTCTCTTAATATTTGATTGGTATTTTGTAAATTTGTTATAGTATACCATTATTTAAAGATTAAGTAAATGCTTTTTTGCAAAATACCATTACTTCACACTGAGATACATTAGATTATGCCAAAAACATACTATAATATGATATATATTGACAAGCTAAATTTTATCTTGTATCACATTTGTCGACTTAGTCCTTTACTTATAGTCTGGGACTTATAGAGGTTTTAACTGTTGCACCAGTAAGCAATAGTTTTTTATTTAGAAATTTAAAAAAAAGATACTTTATCAAAATGTATCTTTCTATCTATAACCATACCTATTATTATAACTAACTTCCATATTTTTTTCTTTTTTAGATATATCATATAACATTAAACATCTATAAAAATCAGGACTCTTTTTATAATCATGTTTCTTAATAAAATTAATTAACTCTTTATTATCACCAGTCATAATACAATGAATACCAGTACCATAAGATATACCATCAATAGTAATTATTCTATTATAATAATATATTGGTCTTTTCTTATCTATTATAACAGATCCACTCATAGCAATATCTATAATCTTATATCTCTTTTTAGTAAAAACATCCTCATATATTACATAAGCTTCGTCCATATCAACACCAACTATTTTAAATAGACTTACATAAGAATTATTCATAGCATTTAACATCTTAACTTTATCTTCATTTCTAAGTTTATTCTTCTCCAAATATATCTCAGTTACTGAAGGTATTCCTTCAATATTTTTATATATAAATAGTTCATCTAATATTGTTCTATCATCAGGATCATCATAATCGAAATTAAAAAATCTCTTATCTTTTAATTTATCAAAATTAACAACTAGTCATATCTTTAAGATATTTATTCATATCATATTTACCATCTAAAATATAGTTTTCCATACTATCAATAACTTCACTCTGTAATTTTCTAAATTTATTATACTTTTTAATATGAGCCTTTCTATTTAATTGATACTATCTTGCATTAAAGAAAATTCTAGCTCTATCTTCTTCACTAAAATTAGCAAGTATTCTTTCTAAAACATCATCCATAATTTTTTACCTCTTTCCTATTTATATTCATCTAATACTTATACTATTGTAAAATACAATAAACTTATTATCAAATAAATTTTTCAAAACCATTATTTATTTCTAATCTTGTAGCTTGTCTAATAATTTTTTGATATTAGAATAGTAATAAATATTTTCAATTAAGCATTGATTATTTGGCAATTTTAAAGGACTATTATCTACAAGTTTTCCTCCTACATGTTTGTAAAAGCCATTAGAAGGATTATCAACTAAACACCCAATTATCATATCTTTATACCCCATATCAATTAGTTCTTTTATTGCTTTATTAAAAAGAATTTTTCCGAAACCTTTATTTTTTACATTATCTAATAAATATAAGGCACCCAATTCTCCACAACTAAAATATTTTTCATATTTAGTTTTTCTAACTCTTAAAATTCCTACATATTCATTATCAACTTTAAGTAAAAACCTTCTACTGTCATCGTTTAATCCTTCTTTTAAATTTTGAATTGCTTTTCCTATTTCATCTTCTTGATTTATCAATTCTAAAAAATCATTATCTACAATTCCCTTATATGATTGTTTCCAAGCCAAAGCATTCACTCTAGCATAAAATTCCACATTATTTAAATTTAACTTTTCAATAACATAATTCATAAATCTATCTTCTCCTTATTTTTCTTTAATAAATTATTCAATAGACATAGAACAAATTTCTCCACTATTGTATTTAAAATAGCTTATCTCATCATTATATAATTCTAGTCATCAAGATTAGATGTAACATATATAGTAGGATACTTAACTCCAAAGTTTCTATGAGAAACAAGTTCTTTTTTAATTTTTTCTTCTAATCTTGTAACTTGTCTAAGTGTAAGATTAGCATTCATCTCTACCATTAATTGAATCTTATAATATTTACCATAACGTATTAAATAGAATTTAACTTTCTCTACTCCTTTTATATCTAATAAAAACTCTTCTATTTTCTTATAAAGCTCTAAATTATCTTCAACTTTACCTATTAAATTCATAGAATTATCTTTTAAAATATTAAAAGCTGTTTTAAATACAATAAATCCCATTACAAGTGCAACTACTATATCAACATATCTAAATATAACAATATCATCTGAAAATTGTAATAAAATAGTCGCCACAATAACTCCTATAGAAGAATATAAATCCATCTTTGATTCTTGATAAGATGTAATTAGTAACTGACTATTTATCTTTTTACCAACTGAATAAAGAAAAAACAAAGTTATTATCTTAAGTATTAAAGCTATAAATAAGATTAATAATACTAGAAGTGATGGAATATGCCATTTACTAATAAAACCATTAACTACTATAAAAATAGATAATAGTAATAATATAACTCCTATTACTAAATTTATAATATACTCCATCTTACCAAAACCAAAAGGATGACTTTTAGTAGGACGTTTTTTAGATACTTTTATTCCAATAAAAGAAACAATATCAGTAATAAAATCACTTAATGTTTGCATTCCATCTGATATTAAAGATGCAAAATTAAAATAAAGTCCTCCACCTATTTTTAAAATAGATATAAAGAAATTTATAATCATACTAAACACAAATACTTTAAATTCTCTTTTCATGTCCTACCCTCTATACTTTCATATATTAAAAATCATATTTTCTAAATCTCCACCTAATAACTCATCCATAACTATCCCTCTTTCCTAACATTTTCAATTTCTATTGGTTTATAATTAATAACTTCTACTGATACACACTTATGTTTACTAGGATCAAAAGAATCATCTAATTTAGCATTATGAATATGTCCATGTATATTAATATAGCCATCAGGTATCCCTCTATCTTCTAAAGGTTTATGAGACAATATAATTTTATATTCATCTAACTTAGTCTTAGTAGGAACAACTTCTAAACCTATATTATTATAAAAAGCAATAGATTTACCATCATGATTACCTCTAACTAAATATATTTTTCCATTAAGTTTACTAAGAAAATCTTTAATATTATCACCTAACAAAAAATCTCCTAAATGATAAACAATATCATCTTTACCAACAATACTATTCCAATTATTAATAATAGTATTATTCATCTCTTCTATATCACTAAAAGGTCTATCACAATATTTAATTATATTGTCATGATTAAAATGTGTATCTGCAATTAAATATATTTTATTCATTACTTACCTCATAAAAAGTGCGAAACAATCTCTTATCAATAGTGCTATTAATATCATCTAAATCAAATTCATCTATATTATAATCGTTATCATCATCATTAAAAACTCTATCTAAATAATATTCTCCTCCACAATCTTCAACTATACCATAACCCTTTCCATTAACAACATAACATTTTTTAGAACCATAACCATCTACAATTTTACTAACTCTTACATTAAATACCCAATTATCACCATAATCATAAATAACCTTTAACCTTTGCCCTTCTTTTAATTCTAAATAATTTATATCTTTACTCATCTCTTCATCTTCTAAATATTCCTTTCCTCTTTTAACTCCATAACAGTATTCTAAATCTCCATTCATAGATAAAACAATCGCTTCACATAAAGTAGAAATATCAATATCACTATCAATAGATATTTTTCTTTTAATTTCTTTTTCAAATCCTAATAATGATACATTTAGTAAATAATGCTTAGGTCTAAGCAATTCTTCTTTATAAGCTAAATAATTATCTATAGTATAGTTTATTTTATCTAAATCAAAATCTAATAAATTATATTCTACATTAGAATAAGCATTAGGATTCCGCTTCCTAGCATCTACCAAATCTTCAAGAAAAAATGAATGATACTCTTCTAATAAACCATATCCCTTACCATTTATAACTTCAAAGTCTTTATTAAAACTATCATCAGTAGTACTTTCTACTTTAATATAAATATCATAATCGCTTCTAAAATCATAATTTAATAAAAGTTCATCACCTTCTTCTAAGTATAAATCTTTAACAATTAAATCTTCATCCATCATCTCTTCAATATCAGGGTCAAAAACACAACATCCAGGTCCTAAATATGCAAATTCATCATTAACAATCAATTGATATAGATGTTTACATTCTCCATTCATAGATAAAATCATATATTCACAAAAAGTCTGTAAATTCAAATTATCATTTACATTAATCTCCCTTGTAATATCTTTTTTAAATCCATCTAAATATACACTAAAACTTATTCCCATCTCAATACTCCCTATAATCCACTAACATTTCTTCTAAATACTCTTTTAAATCATTGTCAGTTTCTTTATCTATATACTCTTCTAATTTTTCACATGCTAAGTCATAATCTTTCTCTTCATATAACTCTATAAGCATCTGATAAACATCAAACTTAACACTATAATCACAAGTTTTTAATTTTTCTTTAAAATACTCTATTCCTTCATCTATCTTTCCCTTAGCATTAAATAAGAAATCTTTAACATTTAAGAAAAGTGTTTCGTTAGAATCATTTAAATCAAAACTATCATAAAAGAAATCAACCAATTCTTCTAAAAACACTAAATATTCTTTCTCTTTTGGTATATGTTTATTAATCATTTCCATAAGTAATTTACTATATCTTTCAAAGAATTGATATAAACTGTAATGAATAGATACTTTTTCATCATAATCATTTATAGTTTTAAACGAATTATTTTTAACAACTACTTTTATCTTATCAAAAGCTTCTTTTAAATAGTCTATATTAATTCTATTTTCCTTTAAATAATCTCTATTAATAAACATAGGTATTGCCTTATGTTTTAACACATTATATAGAAGTTTATCTATCTCAATATATTCTTCTTTATAAAAATCATATAAATCATATTCATCACTACTAGTTTTCTTTTTAGGATATTCATCTAAACTCTTAGTAATATAAGATTGATATGGTAAAAAATTAATTTCTTTATTAATACAACATTTTTTATATTTCTTACCACTTCCACATGGACAAGGATCATTTCTGCCTACTTTAGAAGGATCTTTCATATTATTCGCTTTAGTCTCTTCTTCTATAAAAGATTCAAACATTTTTGAAACTTTATCTTCATCAAAAACATCTTCTCTATTATCAAAACATGCCCACCAACTCATTGACTTAATTGTATCATCAATAGGCTTAATTCTAACTAATTTATAATCATACTTAAATATATAATCAACAAAACTATCATAATCACCTATCATCATAGTATTTATAACTCCATAATAATACATTTTCTTAACTTCATTCATTAAAGAAAATAAATGAAGGCTTGCAATAACTTCCATAATATCTGTATAAATATCATCCATATCATCTTCATCATCTATATAATCATAAAGATCAAGAAGTTTTAATAAATATTTTTCTACTACATCTTTTGTTATTAATCCATTATCACAGAAATAGACATATGTCTTTAAAAAATAACCTCTTATATTTCCATCTATATTTTTATTTTCAATAACTTTATTTATAGAATCAAAATCTCCATCAAATACACTAACTATAATAGAAGATAAATTATCATAAGCCCAGTCACCTAACAAATTATAAAAATCATACCCTTCTTTACTAAAAATATCTATTATTACTTTAAATAGTCGCTTATCTTTAAATTCTGCTAACAAAAAGACAGCATATACAACACTAAAAGGACATTCTTTATTTTTATCCATATTAGAAACAAAGTCTTTTAAATGACTTAACAAAACATCACTAACTTCATCTTTATTCTTTTTAGCATATTCCACTGCTTCTTTTTGAAACATCTTATCATTTTTATTAAATTCTTTAATAATATCCATACAACAATTCTCCTTTACTACTAAAAATAGGATAACATATCAAAGTTATCCTATCAATTAAAAATTAAGCTTTCATTAAAAATGTTAAATAACCACGATATGCTTCGTAAATATCAACTTTACTAGTAACTTCATAAGGAGCATGCATATTTAAAACTCCAACTCCTGCATCTATTACTTTTACATCGTAATTAGCAAGGATATAGGCAATAGTACCACCACCACCGGCATCTACTTTACCTAACTCTGATATCTGATAACTAACATTATCACTATCTAAGATATTTCTAAGTTCTGCAATAAACTCAGCATCAGCATCATTACTACCACTCTTACCACGAGCACCTGTATATTTACAGAAAACTAAGCCACGAGCTAAATATGATGAATTACGCTTATCCATAACACTAGCATAAAGTGGATCATATGCTGCATTAACATCACTACTTAACATCCGAGAATTAGATAGAACTCTTCTAACACTAACAAAACTATCTTCACCTAATAAATGGCAAATCTCTGCTATAGTATTTTCATAGAAACGAGATCCCATACCAGTAGAACCAACACTACCAATTTCTTCTTTATCAACTAAAATACAACATAAAGTCTTATCAGTAATATCTGCATCTAAAAATGCCATTAATGATGAATATGCACAACTTCTATCATCTTGACCATAAGATAAAATCATACTCTTATCAAATCCCATATCACGAGCACACCCTGCTGGAACAACTTCTATTTCACTAGATAAAAAGTCATCTTCTGATATATCATATTTTTCTTTTAATAAAGAAAGTACATTAGCTTTAACACTCTCTTTATCTTCACCCTTTAAAGGCATATTACCAATCAAGACATCTAAAGCTTCACCTTCAATTAATTTAGAAGCCTCTTTTTTCATCTGTTCACTTGCTAAATGAGGAAGTAAATCAGTTATACAAAATACAGGATCATCTTCAGCCTCTCCAATATTAACATCTATCTTAGTTCCATCTTTCTTAACAATAACACCGTGTAAAGCTAGAGGAATAGTAGTCCATTGATACTTTTTAATACCACCATAATAATGAGTATCAAAATAAGCAAAATCTGTATCTTCATATAAAGGATTAGCTTTTAAATCAAGTCTAGGAGAATCAATATGCGCTCCTAATATATTCATACCATTAGTAATAGAATCATTTCCTATTATAAATAAAGCTACTGCCTTTCCTCTATTATCAGCATAAATCTTATCTCCTGGCTTTAAAGCTTTTTCTTCTTTAATATAATCCACAATATTGTGGAAACCTTTCTCTTCTGCACGTCTAATAATTTCTTTATTACATTCTCTTTCTGTCTTTGAAACAGTTAAAAACTTCTTATAATCTTCACCAATCTCAAACACTTTAGAAACTTCTACTGCATCATACTTCTTCCAAATATTCTCTTTCAACATTAATCATCCTTTCTAACTATATATAGTATAACACAAATAAAACAAATCTATTTACTAAGTTTTAAATCACAAAGACTTATCTAAAAATACTGGCTCTAAAGCTTTCATAAATTCTAACTCTATAACAGATCTAAAAGCCCTACCTTTATCAATAACTTCATTAATAGCATCTTTATCTACATTAGCCCAAGAAAAATTAAATTCACCAATAGGTAATTCTTTACTTTTAGCAATAGCATACTCTCTTATAAACTCTCTAATTGTTCTTCCATTACCTTCTCTAAAAGGATGAATATTTAAAAGTTCAACATAATAAGTAGCTAAAAAAGATGCAAAAGAATATTTTGAACTAACTGTTTTAATCTCTTCATTCATCATTTCAAAAGTATAATCTAATCTAATCTATAATCTATCTCTTCAACTGGTGAAAAATAAGAATTATTCTTTTCCATATAAACAATTCTATTACATCCTGCAAAATAATAAATATCAGAAAACAAATAATAATGGATCGCCCTTAAATGTTCAACACCAAAATCCATATCTATAGGATATTGATATAATTCAATTAACTTCTCAAAAGTAATTTCTGTTTCTTTGTCTTTTAGTTCTTCTTTATTAGTAATACCAAGTTTGTTCTTTAAAACATCAGTACCTGGAATAAAATATTCATCCCATCTTTTTGTATTTTCTTCATTAGTCATAAATCTAGATTTTCTCCTTCTTTTCTAATATTAACCTTTTTTTATTTTGATTTTGATCATTTAATTTTTCTTTAACTTTTTCCACAATTAAATTAGGAACATTTATATAATCCATCTCAAAAGATGCTAAAACATCTTCTACAATTTTATTATTTACTTCTTTTATCATAATACTACCTCTTACTAATATAATAGCATAAAATTAATAAGAACAAATAAAACAAACAAGTTTGTTTTTACCTTGTCGTTACCTCCAAGGATTCCTACTTCATAGATAGAGTAACCCCTATTCTCCATAGGCTTAAATTCCGATAGTCGCTACCGTACTTGGGTATTTTTTATCTTTGTTCTTTTTCATTATATCAAACATTATTTAAACTAAACTTTGTAAGTTATAGTGTAATTTTAAACCTTCTAATAATATGTTTAAACTAGCATTTATATCTCTATCATTATGTACTCCACATTCCGGACAGTCATATTCTCTTATACTTAAATCTTTTATTTCATTATTCTTATAACCACAGTGACTACATATTTGACTACTCGGATAATAAGTATTTATCTTATAATAATACTTTCCTTTTATCTTACTTTTCCATTCTATTAGAGAACATAATTTACTTAAACTTGCATCTGATAGACT
>DVKQ01000008.1 GCA_018715925.1 Candidatus Onthousia faecipullorum | reverse complement strand
GAACAAGTTTTAAAGCATACTCTTTATTATGCATATAATAAAAACATCTCCTTTCCAAAGAGATATTATACAATATATATCGGAATCTTTTTTATTAATGATAAGGTATCTTTTTAAAAAAGGATTAACAGTATAACACATTTTCTTGTTTTTTTACTAAAGAAATGCTAGAATATTTTGCAATAAGTATTATAGTATTTTAATTAAGGGAGGGTTAATTATATGAATTGTCCAATATTAAAGGATAATGAAAATGAATTTCAATACTCATCTTACCTTGCAAATACAATAGGAACTATAATTAGTAAAAATGAAGGTAAAGAATATAAATGCTTCAAAACAACTTATGTAATAAAAAAACATAAAGAATTAATAACACCATTACCTGATTATTTAAGTTATAATGTATATGAGATTCCCTATTATAATGAAGAACAATCTTTTTCAGTTATAGTAATTATTGAAAAGAATTTGCTAGAAATATTAAAAGAAAATAAAATAAATCTTAATAAAATAATATTAGATGAATTAAAAATTACTTATACTGAATGTTATGATACTTTTGATATAAAGAAAATAGTTGAAGATTTTTCAAACTTACAGCCTTTTTTTGATATTTTAAATAGAATACGAAAAGAAACAGGCAAATCAACATTAAATGAAACAGAAATAGATGAAGCAGCAAATGAGTATTTAAATAATAAAGACATAGTAAAAAAGAAGATATATTAAAGAAATATAAATTAATTTAATAATAATTATATAATAAATAAGTAGAGGAAGTGATATTCTTGTTTAAATTAGTATCAAAATTTAAGCCTAGTGGTGACCAACCAGAAGCGATTAAAGAGCTAGTACAAGGAATTAAAGAAGGTAAAAAAGAACAAGTTTTATTAGGGGCGACAGGAACAGGTAAAACTTTTACTATGGCTAATGTTATTAAAGAAGTTAATAAACCAACCCTTATTCTTGCTCATAACAAAACTCTAGCAGGACAACTTTATAGTGAAATGAAAGAATTATTTCCAGAAAATAATGTTGAGTACTTTGTCTCTTATTATGACTATTATCAACCAGAAGCATATGTTCCAAGTACTGATACTTACATAGAAAAAGATTCATCTATAAATGATGAAATAGATGAGTTAAGACATGCGGCAACATCTGCATTACTTTCATCAAAAGATACTATAGTTGTCGCTAGTGTTTCTTGTATCTATGGTATTGGAGAAGTAGAAGAATATAAAAATAAAATGTTAACTCTAAGAGTAGGAGAAGAAATAGAGAGAAATGAAGTCTTAGTAAAACTTGTAGAAATGCAATATGCAAGAAATGATTTAGACTTTCATCGTGGTACTTTTAGAGTAAGAGGAGATGTCTTAGAAATAATTCCTACTAATCAAAATCAAACAGGTTATAGAATAGAATTTTTTGGTAGTGAAATAGATAGAATTAGTGAAATAGATGTTTTAACTGGAACAGTAATCTCTAATAAGAAAAATATTAGTATCTTCCCAGCTAGTCACTTTGTAATTAGTGATGATAAATTAAAAGAGGCGATTAAAAGAATAAAAAAAGAGTTACAAGAACGTTTAGAAGAACTTAAGAGTGAGAATAAACTTCTTGCAGCAGAACGTCTTGAGCAGAGAACTAACTACGATTTAGAAATGTTAGAAGAAACAGGTTTCTGTCACGGTATTGAGAACTATTCTGCTCCAATGGCAGGACGTAAACCTGGTGAGACACCAACAACTCTAATGGACTTCTTCGGAGATGATTACTTGTTAATAGTAGATGAATCACATGTAACTCTACCTCAAGTAAGAGGTATGTATAATGGAGATAGAGCAAGAAAACAAAACTTAGTTGATTATGGATTTCGCTTACCTAGTGCCCTTGATAACCGTCCTTTAAAGTTTGATGAATTTGAAAAGAAGATAAAACAAGCGATATATGTATCAGCAACTCCAGGAGATTATGAACTAGAAAAGACTCATGGAGAGTATGTAGAACAAATCATTAGACCTACAGGATTACTTGACCCAACTATAGAAGTTAGAAAAACAGAAGGACAAATAGATGACTTAGTAGGAGAGATAAATGACCGTATTAAGAAAAATGAAAGGGTTTTAATTACAACTCTAACCATAAGAATGAGTGAAGAATTAACTAACTACTTAAAAGACTTAGATATTAAAGTAGCATATCTTCATACTGAGATTAAAACATTAGAGCGTCTCCAAATTATCCATGACCTTAGATGTGGTATCTATGATGTAGTTGTAGGAATTAATCTTTTACGTGAAGGAATAGATATTCCAGAAGTATCTCTAATCGCTATATTAGATGCTGATAAAGAAGGATTCTTAAGAAGTGAGAGAAGTCTTATCCAAACAATAGGACGTTGTGCTAGAAATGCAAGTGGACATGTAATTATGTATGCAGATAATATAACAGATTCTATGGATAAAGCGATTAAAGAGACAAAACGTCGTCGTGAAATACAGGAATCTTATAATAAAGACCATGGTATTATTCCTAAAACTATTGAAAAAGAAATAAGAGAAGTTATTAGTAATGTCGATACAAAAGACTCTACTAAAACTAAGAAAAAATTAACTAAGAAAGAAAAAATGTTAGAAATAGAGCGAATTGAAACAGAAATGAAAGAAGCAGCTAAGAACCTTGACTTTGAAAGGGCTATGGAGTTAAGAAATGCTCTATTTGAAATGAAGAGTGAATAAAAAAGAAAGAAGGAATTTTCATGTCAGAAGAATTATATAAATGGCTAAAAGAAGTAAATTTAAACTATCAAGAACTAAGTAAAATAGATGATAATAAATGGGTACTTGTTAATAGTAATACATTATATTATCTTTTTTCTCTTTATCAAAGAACATCTAGCAATAAAATGGTAAACAAAAGTTTACATATAATACAACAGCATTTTAATGATTTAGAAATATTACGTTATTATGGTATTGATGAGACAAGTGAATTACTGCTATATCATCATATGCCTGTTATAGATGCTAAAACAATTTTTAAACCTTGGGAAAAAGAAGAAGAAATATGTTCAAGACCTTTAGTTGTTCTAAAAGATGTGGATAATAATATTCCTTTTCCCCCTTCAAAATTGCCTAAATTAAGAAAAGCTTATTTACAAGCTAAGAAAAAAGAACAAGAATGGGAGAATCATCAAAAAGAACTAAAGTACAGAATAGAAAAAGGTTATATGGTATAAAACTTTATTCACATTTTTTGTGGAATTAAAGGAGAAGTAAAAAAATGAAAAAAAGGTTTAATCGCATCTATATTGAAATAACAAATAAATGTAATCTATCCTGTTCTTTTTGCAAAAAAGGGGTAAGGCCTTTAAGAGAAATGACAATAAATGAATTTAAAAAGATAATATCTAAAATAAAAGATTATACAAATACTATATGTCTTCATGTTAAAGGAGAACCTTTACTATACTCTAATCTAAATGAGATATTAACTATTTGCGATGATAATAATATAAATATAAGTCTAACTACTAATGGAACACTATTAAAAGCTAAGGTTGAAGACTTAATTAAACATAAAGCATTATTTAAAATACATATCTCTTTAAATGCTGAAGTAAAAAACTTAAACTATCTTGATGACATATTTACAGCAGGTTCTCTTTTTCCACAAGATAAGATAATAATATATAGGCTTTGGGCCCAAAAAGAAAATAAATTAGATGAAAAATCCACAATAATTGTGGAAAAACTTAAAGACTACTATCATTTATCAACAGAAGTTGTTGAAAATATTAAAGAAAATAAAAATACTAAGATAGATATTAACAAATATGTGGATAAAAATAATCTTTTTGAGTGGCCTAAAGTATCAAATGCTAAAACTAATGGATTTTGTGAAGGATTAAAAAGTCAATTAGCTATACTATCAAATGGTACAGTAACAGCATGTTGTCTTGATGATGAAGGACTTATTAATTTAGGAAATATCTTTGAAGAAGACTTAAAAGAAATACTAGAAAAAGAAAAAACTAAAAAAATTATAGAAGGCTTTAGAGATAATAAATGTGTTGAAAAACTATGTCAAAGTTGTTATTATAAAAAAAGATTTAATAAATGAAAATCTAAATTATATAATTATCAACAAATGCAGTGGAAAAATAGAAAGGATGAAGAAAATGAATAAAATAGAACAAGCAAAAACAAATTTTAAAGAAATGCTAGATAGAGTTCTTCCAATATATAAAGACCAACTTAAGAATAATTTTGATTTAGATGATGATGTAAAAGAAAAATTAACAGAATTATATAATAGAACTAACGAAGACGTTTTAAAGTTAGCTTTAGCTAAATATCAAGCAAAGTTACTAAAACAAGAAGAAAAGCATGATATAGGTAATTTAAACGTAGACGTTATTGTTATAACTAAACCAAATTTCACAAAAAATGAAAGACTTTATTTACTTTCATTATATATTAATAAACTAGTAGAATATGACTTTGAAAGCTTAGGATTAACTAGTATAGACATTATAAAGAAACAGCATGTATTCTACCGAGATATTGATGATAATAAAGTTTATGATACTACAGATAAATACAGTACTGTTGATAACACTTATAGCTTAAAGCTAGGCTTTTCTCTGATGAAAACTTGTATTAAAGATAATCAAAGTACTAATAAAATGAAAGTTTATCGTAGAATGATAGAAGAATAAAATAGGAACACCGTTAAGTATTCCTATTTTTTAGTATAAATTAATTTTTTTGATATCCCAGTTTCTTGTTCCTCACAAGTAAAAGTGATAGTATCCATTTGCATAGGACATAAATGATTAAGAGGATGAAGAATAGTAGGTGCACAATTTTGAATTTTAACAATACCACCATTTATTAACAAATCAGTACCTGTATCTAGTGTTCTAAAACCTCTAACATCTTTTGGAAAAAATTCTTTCTTTGGACTAATAAGTCCCCATCTAAAATTTCCAATTCCAAATGGAATACATCCATCATGGGTATGACCTCCAATCAATAAGTCATACTCTTTTAATAATTCTATATTCTTTTTTAATTTAGCATACTCAGGAGAGTGAATTAAACCAATATTAACAACATCTTTAGGTAAATTTTTATATAGTTCGGGATAAGTAATAAAATCATCATAAAATGCCTCTAGATTTTCGTAATGTGATTTTTCCATATTATAATAATAATCAAAAGTTTGTATATAGCCCATAAACATAACATTATTATCTTTAAAATAAGAATTATTTAATAAATAAACATTATCAATATTATCAACATCTTCCCAATATTCCCTAATATAAGAAATGATTTTTTTATCTTTTTCCTCAATAACATAATCATGACTGCCTAAAATAATCATAGTAGGTGCCATATTAGCAGAAACTTTTATCAAGTCAATTAATTCTCTCTTTTTATCATTTTTATCTAGTTCTTTAGGAGTATCGATTAAATCACCCAAGAAAACATGGTAATCTGCTTTTTCACTATCTAATTGAAATTTTATAGGGTCAAGCTTTCTATTATCGACTAATTTACTTATATGTAGATCACCTAAAGCTACTAATTTAAAACTATTTTTAACTTTTTTATTATAAATTTTTAAATCTCTTACTTGTAAATAATGGTCTGGTATAAATCTCATAAAATATCACCTCTAATTAAACTTTCATATATTCTACATTATACTAAGATTTTATAAAAATGTAAAATAAACTTCTTGACTAAAAAGATGCTTTGTGGTAATGTATGGTTAAGCACTGAAAAGTGTTTTTCTTTTAGAAAAAATATAAAGGAAGATGTGTATATGGCAAAGAAAAAAGAAGAAACTAAAGAAATGAAAAAAGAATCTTTAAAAGAAGTATCTAAAAAAGATAAGAAAAAAACTTCTTCTAAAGAAAAAAAGAAAGAAAAGGGAAATATTTTTACCAGAATAGCAAACTTTTTTAGTGGTGTAAAAACAGAATTTAAAAGAGTAAAATGGCCTTCAAGAAAAGATATGGTTAAATACTCTATTGCCACAATAATATTTATTATAAGCTGTTCATTATTCTTCTATTTAATAGATGTAATATTAGCAGTGCTTCACTCATTAGGTAATTAGGAAGGGAAATGATTATGGAAAAACAATGGTATGTCGTTAATACATATTCAGGACATGAAAAGAAAGTTCAAGAAAAACTTTTAATGCGTGCTGAATCTATGAATATGCAAGATTATATATTTAGAGTAATTGTTCCAGAACAAGAAGAAACTGAGATAAAAGATGGTGTTAAAAAGACTAAAGTTAAAAAACTATTTCCAGGGTATATCTTAGTTGAAATGGTTATGACTGATGAAGCTTGGTATATAGTTCGTAATACTCCAGGAGTTACAGGATTTATTGGATCAAGTGGTAAAGGTGCAAAACCTACTCCTCTACAACCTAGTGAAGTAGATCATATCTTAAAGAATATGGGTATTAGTAGAATTGATATTGATAAAGAATTACAAAAAGGTACTAAAGTCAAAATCATTGGTGGACCATTTACAGGAATGTATGGAGTTATCGAAGAAGTTGACAGTGCAAATGAGAAAATTGTTCTTAATGTAGATTTGTTTGGACAAGAAACTCAAGTCGAAGTTGAATTAATACAAATAGAAAAAGTATAGTTTTCTCTTGTCAAATAAAAAAAAGTATGCTATTATTTAGGAGCTATATTAATTTGATATAGATTGATATTAGTGGGAAGCAAAAAGTGCAGTAAATGCAAAACGTCGAGATTAAACAATCTTGATATTGAAAAGCTATTATAACCACTCGCGAAAACGAGTAAGAAAGGATGTGTTTTTCGTGGCAAAGAAAGAAGTTGTAAAGAAAATAAAGTTACAAATTCCTGCTGGCAAAGCTACACCAGCTCCACCAGTTGGAACAGTTTTAGGACCTGCTGGAATTAATTTACAGGAATTTTGTACAAAATATAATGATGCAACAAAAGATAAAATGGGAGATATTTTACCAGTTGAAATTTCTATTTATGATGATAGAAGCTTCGACTTTGTAATTAAGACTCCACCAGTTCCATTCTTAATTAAGAAGTATGCTAAAATTAATAAAGGTTCAACTAAAGGAAAGAATGAAACAGTTGCAACACTAACAGATGCCCAAGTAACAGAAATAGCTGAAACTAAATTACCAGATTTAAACTGCTATGACTTAGAAGCAGCTAAGAAGACAGTAATTGGAACAGCTAAAAACATGGGTGTTGGCGTAGAAGAAAGTAAATAATAAAACTAAACATATAGGTTATACCTATGTGGGAGGATGTAACACTAATTGCTTACCCGAATAACCACATAAGGAGGAAAAATAATGAAAAGAAGAAGTAGAAAATATAGTGAAGCTGCTACTAAAGTAGAAAAGAATAAACTATATACTAAAGAAGAAGCAGTAAAATTAGTTAAAGAAACTAGTATTACTAAGTTTGATTCTTCAGTAGAAGTTGCAATGAACTTAAATCTTGATACTAAAAAAGCTGACCAACAACTAAGAGGTGCTATTGTTCTACCTAAAGGAACAGGTAAAATAAACCGTGTTCTAGTAATCGCTAAAGGTGACAATGCTAAAAAAGCTACTGAAGCTGGAGCAGATTATGTTGGAGATCAAGATTACTTAGATAAAATTGCTAATGAAAATTGGTTTGAATTTGATACTATGATTGCAACTCCAGATATGATGCCTTTACTTGGTAAGTTAGGACGTATCCTAGGACCAAAAGGATTAATGCCTAACCCTAAAACAGGAACAGTAACAACAGATGTTGCTAAAGCAGTATCAGATGCTAAAGCAGGACGTGTTGAATACCGTACAGATAGTTTTGGTAATATCCATACTATCATTGGTAAAGTATCATTTACTGAAGAAGACCTATTAGCGAACCTAAATGCTGTAGTTAGTCAAATTATAAAAATTAAACCTGCTACAGTAAAAGGAGACTATATTAAAAACATATCTATTTCATCTACTATGGGTCCTGGAATTAAGATTCAAATTAATTCTTTTGACAAATAGAAGATTATAGAATATAATAAGAAAGAAATCAGTTATTAAGTACCCAAGACAGTAGGTAAAAACGTAAATCCTACCGAGGACTAATTCTTATAAATAAAAGTTCTTGGGGATTACTCTAAGAACTTTTAACCTTTCTAGGGACTATAAACTGACAAGAAAATAGGAGGGAAAATATGGCTAATCAAAAAATCTTAGCAAAGAAACAAGAAGTTATTGACGAAATTAAAGATAATGTTAATAATAGTGCAACTTTTGTATTATTTGATTATCGTGGTCTAACAGATGCTGAGATTAAAGAGCTAAGACATGCCCTAAGAGATGCAGGTGCTGTTTACAAAGTATATAAAAATACATTAATGGCTAGAGCTTTTAAAGATTTAGATATTGATGTATCTGAAGCTTTAGAAGGACCAAGTGCATTTGCTTATAGTACTGATCAAATAGCTCCAATCAAAGTATTATCTGATTTTGCTAAAGACCATGAAAAATTATCTTTAAAGATTGGTTATGTTGATGGTGAAGTTGCAGATCAAGCTAAACTTGCTGAATATGCAAAGATTCCATCAAGAGATGGCTTACTTACTATGCTTGCAGGTGGTATGATAGGACTTGTTCGCGACCTATCTATCTGCTTAAATTTATATAGTGAACAAAAAGAAGAAAATTAAAATATAGGAGGAATATAAAAATGGCAAAATTAACAAAAGAAGAATTTATTAGCTCATTAAAAGAAATGAATCTTTTAGAAATTAAAGAATTAGTAGATGCAATGAAAGAAGAGTTTGGTGTAGATCCATCAGCCGTTGCAGTTGCTGCTCCAGGAGCTGCAGCTCAAGAAGATGCTGCTCCATCTACAGTTACAGTATCAATTACTGATGCAGGAGCTGCTAAAGTTGCAGTAATCAAAGTAGTTCGTGAAATTACAGGACTAGGATTAAAAGAATCTAAAGATTTAGTTGATAATGCTGGTTCACCAATTAAAGAAAACATTTCTGTTGAAGAAGCTAATGAAATCAAAGCTAAATTAGAAGAAGCTGGTGCTACTGTTGAAGTTAAGTAATTAGCATTCTAGCTTCTTTTTTTTGTGTTCATTTTTACATAATTATGATATCCTTTAATAAAAGGAGAATACTATGAAATGTCCAAATTGTAAAAGAGAATATAAAGATAATATATTTAGTTGTCCTTATTGTGGAGCGATTAATAAAGAAATATATAAAGATATAAAAGAAGTAGACTTAAAGAAAAGTTCTTATGCAAGTTTTAAAGATGATGTAAGAAATAAGAAGTTTAATTTTAAGAAAGAAATACCTCTTTTAATTATAAGTATCATCATAATATTACTAGCATACTTCTTAAGTTATTATTATTTTTCTTATATTGAAGATAATCTTTTTCTTTTTAAGATTATAACCAATTATCCTTTGTGGCTAATAATATTTATACCACTAGCATTATTCATTTATTATAAGAACTTCTCTTTACTATCATTAATATTAAATCTATACTTTAGTATCTTTATAGGAGTTAGTATTTGTTTTTCCTTTTTTCTACCAGTGGCATTGACAAATAATGGACATAGAATTTTCCTATCTTTATTATTAATACCAATAATAATATTTATAGTCTTTGCCATGCTTAAGTTTGTAATAACTACTATTAAAAATAAATTATTAAATCATCATGCTATAAGTTATCTTGTATTTATGACTTCTACGTTATATCTTTTAGTTACAATGATAACTATTATTATAAGAATAACTTGTTATTAATATAGAATTTAGTACTAGCATAAACTGTCAAATGGCAATTTTAGAGAACAACTTCGAAAAAAAGTGTTGACGAAATAGAAAAAATAGTGTATTATAACACTACGAAAGGAGACAAACTATATACTTTTAGTATAATGGCTTGTCTCTTTCTTTCTTTTGAGGTGATGCCAATGAGTCATTATTTTGAAAATGACCAGAATCTTCCTAGTAATTTAAAGAAAACCACAACATCTATTTTTAATCAGAACTTTATTTTTTATACGGATAATGGCGTTTTCGCTAAACATGGACTTGATTATGGTAGTAGATTACTTTTAGAGTCTCTGCCATATCAAGAATTAAAAGGTCCAGTACTTGATGTTGGTTGTGGCTATGGGGTGCTAGGAATTATTGTTAATAAAATAACTAATTTAGATGTAGATATGGTAGATGTTAATAAACGAGCTCTTCATCTATCTAAGAGAAATATTAAAGAAAATAAATGTACTAATATAAATGTATTTGAAAGCAACTGTTATGAAAATGTCACAAAAAAGTATAGGACTATTATTACTAACCCTCCGATTAGAGCAGGCAAAAAAATAGTCTATGATATCTTACTAAATGCTAGAAGTCATTTAGAATCAGATGGGGTATTGTACTTAGTAATAAGAAAAGAACAAGGTGCAAAGTCGACAATTTCCGACTTAAAAAAATATTATGATGTAGATATTGTTAATAAAAGTAAAGGTTTTTATATAATAGTTGCAAAAATGTGTTGACTTGTTGAAGAGTTTATGCTAATAATATAAATTGGCAATGTATTATTTTTTGGAATAATAAATGTAAAAAACTATGGTAATGGGGTGAATTTTAGTGTCATATAAAATTGTAAAATATGGAAAAAAACGTGAAAGAAGAAATTATTCAAGAATAAGAAATACTTATGAGCTAAAGGATTTGTTAGAAATTCAAAAGAAGTCTTATGACTGGTTTATTACTACAGGAATTAAAGAAGTCTTTGAAGATTTATTTCCTGTTGAAAACTTTTCAGGTACTCTATCTTTAGAGTTTGGTGATTATCATTTTGAAGAACCAAGATATTCAATAAAAGCTAGTAAAGATAGAGAAACTACTTATGCAGCACCACTAAAGGTAGAAGTGCGTCTTTTTAATCGTGAGACAGGGGAAGTAAAAGAACAAGAAATCTTCCTTGGCGATATGCCTATTATGACTGATAGTGGAACATTTATAATAAACGGGGCAGAACGTGTTATTGTTTCTCAATTAGTTCGTTCTCCAAGTGTCTATTATAATAGAGAAATTGATAAGAATGGTCGTGAATTAATCACATCTCAAATCATTCCTACACGTGGTACATGGTTAGAGTTTGAAGCAGATGCTAGAGATGTATTATATGTAAGAATAGATAGAACTAGAAAAGTAACATTAACAACATTATTACGTGCTTTTGGACTTTCTAGTGATGATGATATCTTAAAACTATTTGGTGAAGATGACTTTCTTAAAAATACTATCGCTAAAGATGCTACTAAGAACTTAGATGAAGCATTAATCGAAATATATGAAAAATTAAGACCGGGTGAACCTGCTACACTAGATTCATCTAAAAACCATATTATAACTAGATTCTTTGATGAATTTAGATATGATCTTGCTAAAGTAGGACGTTATAAATTTAATCGTAAATTAAATATCGTTGACCGTCTATTAAATCAAACATTAGCAGAAGATATCGTAGTAGATGGAGAGACTAAATTTCCTAAAGGAACAGTTGTAACTAAAGATGTTTTAGAAGATTTAAGAGAAATCTTTGCAAATGGTTATGGAGTAGAAGAAGCTAAGATTAATGATGAGCTTGATACTTATAACAAGATACAAAAAGTTACTATTTATGATCCTAATGATAAGAAGAAAAAACTAATTGTTATTGGTAATGACGGGTCAATTGATTCTAAACGTTTGACAATATCAGATGTTTATGCTGCAACTTCTTATTACTTAAATTTATTACACGGTGTTGGTAATTATGATGAAATCGACCATTTAGGTAACCGTCGTATTAGACAAGTAGGAGAATTATTACAAAATCAATTTAGAATTGGTATTTCTCGTATGGAAAGAGTTATTCGTGAGAGAATGACTACTCAAGAAATGGAAGAAGTAACTCCTAAGACATTAATTAACATTAGACCAGTAACAGCTGCTATGAAAGAGTTCTTTGGATCATCTCAATTATCACAATTCATGGACCAAACAAACCCTATTGCAGAACTTACTAATAAACGTCGTTTATCAGCTTTAGGACCAGGTGGACTTTCTCGTGATAGAGCAGGTGTAGAAGTACGTGACGTTAATGCATCACACTATGGTAGAATCTGTCCTATTGAGTCACCAGAAGGACAAAACATCGGACTTATAACTTCACTTGCAAGTTATGCTAAAATAGATGAATATGGATTTATTATGACTCCATATCGTAAAGTAGAAAACTGTAAGATAACAGATGAGGTAGTTTATCTAACAGCAGATGAAGAACAAGATTACATTATCTCTCAGTCAACAGTTAATACAGACGAAGATAATGTTATTATTGATAAAACAGTCGCTGCAAGATTTAGAGATGAAAATATTCTTGCCAAACCAGAACAAGTTGATTATATCGATGTATCACCTCAACAAGTTGTATCTGTAACAACAAGTTGTATCCCATTCCTAGAGCATGATGATGCAACTCGTGCCTTGATGGGTGCTAACATGCAACGTCAAGCTATGCCATTATTAAAAACAGAAGCTCCATTCATTGGAACAGGTGTTGAACATATCGCTGCTAAAGATTCAGGAGTTTGTATTATCGCTAAAGCAGATGGTATTGTAGATTATGTTGATGCTAAGAAGATAGTTATCGCTAATTCCAAAGGAAAAGATACATATTATCTAGCAAACTTTGAACTTGCTAACTCTAGTATTTGTTCACATCAACGACCAATTGTTAGAGTTGGTGATAAAGTAAAAATGGGCGATGTCATCGCTGATGGTAATAGTTGTGATAACGGAGAACTTGCTTTAGGTAAAAACGTTGTAGTAGCCTTCATGACTTATAATGGATATAACTATGAAGATGCTGTAATCCTTAATGAAAACCTAGTTAAAGATGATAAATATACATCACTACATCTAGAAGACTATGAGATGCAATGTCGTGAAACTAAACTAGGACCAGAAGAAATTACTCGTGATATTCCAAATGTTAGTGAAGAAGCTAAGAAGAACCTTGATGAAAATGGTATCGTAACTATTGGTACTGAAGTAAAAGAAGGAGACATCCTAGTTGGTAAAGTAACTCCTAAAGGAATGGCTGAGTTATCTAGTGAAGAAAAACTACTACATGCCATATTTGGTGAGAAGACTCGTGAAGTAAGAGATACCTCACTTCGTGTTCCTCACGGTGGAGATGGTATTGTTCATGATATAAAAATTTATTCTCGTAAAGATAATGATGAATTACCAGCAGGTGTATCTAAAGTAATTAGAGTTTATATCATTCAAAAACGTAAAATTCAAGTTGGAGATAAAATGTCAGGTCGTCATGGTAACAAAGGTGTTATTTCCCTAATCTTACCTCAAGAAGATATGCCTTATTTACCAGATGGACGTCCAGTAGATATTATGCTTAATCCACAAGGTGTTCCATCTCGTATGAACTTAGGACAAATCCTAGAATTACATATGGGTATGGCTGCTAAAAAATTAGGTGTACATATCGCAACTCCAGTTTTCGATGGTGCTCATATCAATGACATTGAAGAAATCATGGCAGAAGCTGGAATGGACCCTGATGGTAAAACTGTTCTATACGATGGACGTACAGGTGAACCATTTGATAACCGTATCTCTGTTGGTGTAATGTACATGATTAAACTACACCACATGGTAGATGATAAACTACATGCAAGAAGTACTGGACCATACTCCCTAGTAACTCAACAACCACTTGGAGGTAAAGCTCAATTTGGTGGACAAAGATTCGGAGAAATGGAAGTTTGGGCTCTATATGCATATGGTGCAGCCTATACACTTCAAGAAATGATGACAGTTAAATCAGATGATGTCATTGGTCGTGTAAAAGTATATGAAGCGATAGTAAAAGGTGAAGAAGTAAATAGAGCAGGAGTTCCAGAGTCATTTAGAGTATTAATGAAAGAATTCCAAGCTTTAGGACTTGATATTTCAATCATTAATGAGGATGGAGAATATCTTGGTTTAAAACAAATTGAAGAAAGTGATGATGATATTGGTGAACCATTAAATGAAGAAATAAACATCACTAAAATAAATCGAGAAACAAAAATAGAAGAAACAGATGAAGATACTGAAGAATTTGAAGATGAATCATCTTTTGAAGATGAGGATATAGAACCTGATGAAGAAGACATAATAAATGTAGAAGACGAACTTAGTGAAGGAGATGAAGAATAATGATAGAAGTAAATAAATTTGATGCTATTAGAATCGGTATCGCTTCTCCTGAAAAAATACGTGAGTGGAGTTATGGTGAAGTAAAAAAACCAGAAACAATTAACTATCGTACACTTCGTCCAGAACGTGATGGCTTATTCTGCGAAAAAATATTTGGACCAACTAAAGATTACGAATGTGCCTGTGGAAAGTATAAGAGAGTTCGTTATAAAAATATTGTCTGCGACCGTTGTGGTGTTGAAGTAACAAAATCAAAAGTAAGACGTGAGAGAATGGGACATATTGAACTTGCTAGTCCTGTCTCTCATATCTGGTTCTTTAAAGGAGTACCTTCAAGAATGGGACTTGTACTTGATATGAGTCCTAGAGACTTAGAAGAAGTATTATACTTTGTTAGTTATGTTGTAATTGATAAAGGTAATGCTCCACTAGAAAACAAACAAACTCTATCAGAAAAAGAATATCGTGCTTACTATGAAAAATATGGTAACGGCTTTAAAGTAGGTATGGGTGCAGAAGCGATTAAAGAATTACTTAAGAAAGTAGATTTAAAACATGATATTGATGAAATTAATAAAGAACTAGAAAATGCCCAAGGACAAAAAAGAACTAGACTATTAAAAAGACTAGATGTTCTTGATGCTTTCTATCGTTCTGATCAAAAACCAGAATGGATGATTCTAGATTGTATTCCTGTAATACCACCAGAACTTCGTCCTATGATTCAATTAGATGGTGGACGTTTTGCAACAAGTGACTTAAATGATTTATATCGTCGTGTTATTAACCGTAATAATCGTTTAAAGAAACTAATAGACTTAGGAGCACCTGGTATCATTATTCAAAATGAAAAGAGAATGTTACAAGAAGCAGTTGATGCTCTATTTGATAATGGACGTCGTGGTAGAAGTGTAACAGGTGCTGGAAATCGTGCTTTGAAATCACTTTCTAGCATGTTAAAAGGTAAACAAGGACGTTTCCGTCAAAACTTACTTGGTAAACGTGTTGACTATTCAGGTCGTTCAGTTATCGTTGTTGGACCATCACTTAAGATGTATCAATGTGGTATTCCAAAAGAAATGGCTCTAGAATTATTTAAACCACATGTTATCAATGGTTTAGTAGAAAGAGATATCGCTCATAATATCAAAGCTGCTAAACGTCTTATTGAAAATAGAGACCCAGTAGTTTGGGATATTGTAGAAGATGTAATTAAAGAACATCCAGTTCTATTAAATAGAGCTCCTACACTACATAGATTAGGTATCCAAGCATTTGAACCTATCCTAGTAGGTGGTAAAGCGATAAGACTACATCCATTAGTTTGTCCTGCTTTCAATGCTGACTTCGATGGAGACCAAATGGCAGTCCATGTACCACTTTCTGAAGAAGCTGGGGCAGAAGCAAGAACTCTAATGTTAGGTTCTGGAAACATCTTGAAACCATCAGATGGAAAACCAATCGTTACTCCAGCTCAAGACATGGTTTTAGGTAACTACTATATAACAATGGAAAAAGCTGGCGAAGATGGTGAAGGAAGAGTGTTTAAAAACTCTAATGAAGCCCTAATGGCTTATGAAAGACGTGAGATAACTCTTCATACAAGAATAGCAGTTCCTGTAGATTCATTTAAATATAAATTATTTACATCATCTCAAAAAGGTAAATACCTAGTTACTACTGTTGGTAAAATTAAATTCAATGAAATCTTACCAGATTCATTCCCATATATTAATGAACCAACTAGCGATAATATTCAAAATATTACACCTAACAAGTATTTCTTGCCTAAAGGAAGTAATATTAAAGAAGAAATAAGTAAAATGCCTCTAGTTAGTCCTTTTGCTAAAGGAACACTAGAAAAAGTAATTGATCAAGTATTTAAACGTTATAAAACAACAGAAACATCAGAAATGCTTGATAAGATGAAAGACTTAGGATTCTATTATTCAACTATCGCTGGTATTACTATATCAATGAGCGATGTTGCAACAAGTGAACATAAACAAGAGTACATTGATGAAGGACAAGCTTTAGTTAATAAAATCAATAAACAATACACTCGTGGTTTAATTACTGAAGAAGAACGTCATGAGAAAGTTATTGAAACTTGGTATGGCGTTAAAGATAAAGTTCAAGCTGAACTAGAAGAAATATCTAAAGAACAAGTAGATAACCCAATCTTCATCATGATGCACTCTAAAGCACGTGGTAGTATCTCACAATTTACTCAAGTTGCAGGTATGCGTGGACTAATGCAAAAACCAAATGGAGATCCAATTGAAATTCCAGTTATCTCTAACTTTAAAGAAGGACTATCAGTATCAGAATTCTTCTTATCAACTCACTCTGCTAGAAAAGGTAGTGCTGATACAGCATTAAAAACAGCAGACTCTGGTTATTTAACACGTCGTCTTGTTGATGTATCTCAAGATATCATCGTTAAAGAAGATGATTGTGGTACTGAACAAGGATTAGTTGCTCGTGCCTTTGTTAATGAGAAAACTGGTTCTGTAATTGAAAGTCTATATGACCGTATAGTTGGTCGTTATGCTAGTAAGAAAGTAATTAATCCTGAAACAAAAGAAGTAATAGTTGATAAAGATGAATATATCACAGAATCACTTGCCGATAAAATAGTTGCAGCAGGTATTGAAGAAGTTGAAATTAGATCAATTCTTACATGTAACACTGAAAAAGGTGTATGCCGTAAATGTTATGGTAGAAACCTTGCAACAGGTAATGTCGTAGAAATAGGTGAAGCAGTTGGTGTAATGGCTGCCCAATCAATCGGTGAACCTGGTACTCAGTTAACCATGCGTACCTTCCATACAGGTGGAGTTGCCGGTGGTGAAGATATTACTCAAGGTCTTCCACGTGTTCAAGAATTATTTGAAGCACGTAACCCTAAAGGTAAAGCAACTATTGCTGAAATTGATGGTAAAGTTACTAAAATCGCTGAAGATCATGGTAAATATAAAATCAGTATTACAAACAAAGTTGAAACTAAAGAACATGTTACAAACTATGGAGCTAAACTTTGTGTAGAAAAAGGTGATACAGTTTCTTGTGGAGATAAACTAACAGAAGGAGCTATCTCACCTAAAGAGTTACTTGATGTAACAGATCCAATTACAACTCAAGAATACATCTTGAAAGAAGTACAAAATACATATCGTTCTCAAGGTGTTGATATCGCTGATAAACATATCGAAATTATCGCTCGTCGTATGATTTCTAAGATTAGAATCGTTGAAGGTGGAGATACTAAATTCTTACCTGGTTCTCTAGTTAACTTTAGAGAATTTACAGAAGGAAATAAAGAAGTAATAATTAGTGGTAAACGTCCTGCAACAGGTCGTCCAGTACTACTTGGTATTACTAAAGCCTCTCTTGAAACAGATTCATTCTTATCAGCAGCTTCATTCCAAGAGACAACAAGAATCTTAACAGATGCTGCAATTCATGGAAAAGTAGACCATCTTGAAGGATTAAAAGAAAACGTTCTAATAGGTAAACTAATACCAGCAGGAACTGGTCTTAAAAAATATCGTGATGTAGAATATACTTTAGAAGATGAGTTCGCTGATGAAGAACCATTAGAAAAACTAGAAGATGAATTTATGGAATAGTGTCAAATTTAATAAACACTATTCCTTTTTTTTCTAACCTCTGCTACAATAATAAAAGAAGGGATTGGTTAAAATGCGTATAGGTGTTGATTTAGATGGCGTATTAAATGATATAGCAGAATGGCATTTTGCCTGTGGTTCTAAATTTTGTTTAGAACAAAATATAAACCGAGGATTTAATCCTAAAGGTTATTATATGGAAGAACAATTTCATCTAACAGGTGAAGAAAATATTGAGTTTTGGCGGCAATATATCTTTGATTTGTTAATAGCAATTCCTATGCGACCTTATGCTAGTGAAGTTATTCATAGACTACGTAAAGCGGGACATGAAATAATAATATTATCTGCAAGAGATAATCAATACTTAATTAACCAATATGATGGTATGATGGACTATTATGTTAAAGCTTGGTTAGATAAACATAATATTGAATATGATGAATTGGTAATTAATACTAGTAATAAACGAGAAAAATGTTTAAATATAGGACTTGATTTAATGATAGAAGATAAAGCTAGTAATGTTAATGATATATCAAAAATAATCCCTGTTATGGTTTTTGATGCTCCATATAATATTGGCTGTACTGGTAAAAATGTTATTAGGGTTTATTCTTGGTATCAAATATATCAAGAAATTATAAATAAATTTGCTGCTGTTAATACCATTGATATTGAAGAAATAATTTAATAAGAGGTGATAAAATGGGTAGACTTAATAATAGAGGTTTTGGCATGAGTACAATGTTAATATTTATAGGAATATTTATCGTTATACTTATCGCTATTATGGTTTTAGCCTATAATAATGGAGTTGAAAAAGATTCACCAGTTAAGGCAGTAGAAAAAGAAAATGGTATGTTTACAACACCAGAAGATGAAGAGGAGGATAATTAAAAATGAAAAAGGTTGCAATTAATGGGTTTGGAAGAATAGGAAGATTAGCATTTAGATTATTAGATGACGATCCTGAAATGGAAGTAGTAGCTATTAATGATTTAACAGATGCAGAACAACTTGCATATTTACTTAAATATGATACTTCTCATAGAAGATATAGAACAGATGATATATCTTTTGAAGGAGATAATATTGTAGTAGGAGATAGAAAGATTAAAGTATATGCAGAAACAGATCCTAATCTTTTACCTTGGAAAGATTTAGATATTGATATTGTACTAGAATGTACTGGTAAATTTACAAGCGATGAGAAAGCTATGGCTCATATCAATGCTGGTGCTAAAAAAGTAATTATCTCTGCACCTGCTAAAGGAGATGTTAAAACTATCGTTTATAATGTTAACCATGACATATTAGATGGAAGCGAAAAGATTATTTCTGCAGCTAGTTGTACTACTAACTGTCTAGCACCTGTTCTAAAAGTATTAGATGATAACTTTGGTATTAAACAAGGCTATATGACAACAGTACATGCTTATACAAATGATCAAGCTACACTAGACGTTGCACATAAAAAAGGAATAAAAGCACGTCGTGGTAGAGCCAGTGCTGCTAATATTGTTCCAGCATCAACTGGTGCAGCATCTGCTATTGGTAAAGTATTACCTAATCTTGAAGGAAAAATGGAAGGAGCAGCCATGAGAGTTCCTGTAACAACAGGTTCAGTTGTTGATTTAGTATTAAAACTTAATAAAAATACTACAGTTGAAGAAATCAATGAAACTCTTAAAAACAATACTAATGAAACTCTAGGTTATACAACAGATCCAATCGTTTCAAGTGATACAATAGGAATGCACTATGGTAGTTTAGTTGATAGTCTATTAACATCAATTAGTGAAGTAGACGGAGAACAACTAGTTAAAGTAGTAGCATGGTATGATAATGAAATGAGTTATACTGCACAGTATGTAAGAGTAGCAAAATACGTTGCAAATCTATAAGAGCTTGAAGCTCTTTTTCTTTTACATTACAATACTGTTATAAATGTAAGAAGCATTGAAAAAATATAAGAAAAAGACTACAATATTATTAGGAGGATTATATATATGAAGAAAACAGTTAAAGATTTAAATATTGATAATAAAAAAGTAATAATTAGGTGTGATTTTAATGTTCCTGTTAAAGAAGGAAAAATTACTGATGACACAAGAATAGTAAAGAGCTTGCCTACTATTAAATATTGCCTAGAACATAATGCTAAAATAATATTAATGTCTCACTTAGGACGTGTAAAAACAGAAGAAGATAAAGTAAAAAATAATCTAAGTGTTGTTGCAACAAGACTTAGTGAACTATTAGATAAAAATGTAACCTTTGTAAATTCTACAAGAGGAGAAGAACTAGAACAAGCAACTTCTAATATGAAAGATGGAGATATTGTTCTAATGCAAAATACTCGTTATGAAGATTTAGATGGTAAAAAAGAAAGTAGTTGTGATATGGAACTTGCTAAATACTGGGCAAGTTTAGGAGATATCTTTATTAATGATGCCTTTGGTACTCTTCATCGTGCTCATGCCTCTAACGTAGGTATAAGTACTTACTTACCTAGTTGTGTAGGATTACTTGTCGAAAAAGAACTAAATGCTTTATCTTATCTTTTCAATCCTGATAGACCATTTATAATAATATTAGGAGGTGCTAAAGTAAGTGATAAGATAGGACTAATTGAAAACTTACTTCCTAAATGTGATAAGATTTTAATAGGTGGAGGCATGGCTTTTACTTTCTTAAAAGCAGAAGGTTATAATATTGGTAATTCTCTATTAGATGAAGAGTCCCTTGATTTCTGTAAAAAAATATTAAAAGAAAATGAAGATAAAATAATATTACCAGTAGATGTTGTTTGTAATGATAAATATGAAGATACTGAAGGAACTGTTAAAGATATAACAGAACTAACTGATAATGAGATGGGCTTAGATATTGGTCCTAATACTGTTAATATCTTTAAGAATAACTTAAGTAATGCTAAAACAGTTATGTGGAATGGACCACTAGGTGTATATGAGTTTAAAAACTATGTTAAAGGTACAAATGATGTTCTAACTTACTTAACAGAAATTAATGCTAAAACAGTCCTTGGTGGAGGAGATATAGTCGCAGCCGCTTCATCTTGTAATGTAACAGATAAACTATATCATATCTCAACTGGTGGAGGAGCAACACTAGAATATCTTGAAGGAAAAGAACTACCAGGACTAAAAAATATACCTGAAAAATAAAATATTACTAAAGGAGGAACTATTATGAGAATAGGTCTATTTACAGATGCATATGTACCTTCTGTCAATGGAGTAGTAACTAGTGTAGAAACGCTAAAGAAAGCTCTTGAACAGAAAGGTCATACCGTTTATATAGTTACCGTAGGACAAGATAGTAAGACCTATGACTATGATGAGAAAGAAAGAATACTAAGAATACCTGGTATTCCTTTAGGAATATATGATTATAGAATGTCTAGTATCTATCCTTTAAAAGTAATTAATAGAATAAAGTCATGGGACTTAGAAATAATACATTCACACACAGAACTTAGTATGGGAATATTTGCAAGACTATTCGCTAAACAATATAATATTCCCCTAGTTCATACTTATCATACAATGTATAAAGACTATACTTGGTATATTTCAAGAAATATTAAATTCTTTGATATGGGATGTAAAAAAGCAATAGAATATTTAAGTAAGTTCTATTGTGATAATACAGCAGATGCTTTTATCGTTCCAACCGTAAAGACATATCATTTATTTAGAGATGAATATCATTATGATAAAGATATATATATCGTTCCTACTGGAGTAGATGCTAGAAGATTTTATAAAGTAAATAGTGATAAATTAAAAGTATTAAAATTAAGACATGAGTTAGGCTACAAAAGAAAAGACTTTGTTATGTTATTTGTAGGAAGACTTGCTCAAGAGAAAAATGTACCATTTCTTTTTGATGTTATAGAAAAGACTAAAAATAAGAATATCAAACTACTAATAGTAGGTTATGGACCAGATGAAGAAAAGTATAAAAAAGAAGTTAAAGAAAGAGGCTTTGAAGATAGAATAAAGTTTACAGGTAAAGTTGCTTGGATAGATATGCCAAACTATTATCATGTCTCTAATGCCTTTATAACAGCATCAACTACAGAAACGCAAGGCCTAACAGTAATAGAAGCCTTAGCAGCATCCTTACCAGTAATTTGTATTGACGATGATGCCTTTAAGAGTGCAGTTGTAGATAACTTTAATGGTCGTATCTTTAAAGATGAAAAAAAATGTATAGAAATAGTAGAAGAGTTATCTACCAATAAATTAGAACTTGATAATCTAACAGATAAAGCGGAAGGCTCTGTTAAGAAATATTCACTATCAAGTTTTGCAGATAGTGTATTAGAAGTTTATAAAGTAGCGATTACTAAACATAATAAAAAACAAGCATTATCCACAAGACTTGTGGAAAAAATAAAAAGCAAATGGAAGGGTGGAAAGAAAAATGATAGTAGCACTTAATCACAAAAGTAATTTTACTAAAGATGAGATATTAAAGTACTTAGAAGATTATAAAAACTTAAATACCTATAATCACGAAATGATTCTAATACCAAGTGTTTGTTACTTACCATTAATACCAGATAACATAACATATGCTTCAGAAGATGTAAGTAGTAAAACAATGGGAGCATACACAGGAGAAGTTACTGCTAAAGCCATTAAATCATTAGGGGCTACTTATACATTAATTAATCATAGTGAAAGAACTACTAAGATGAATGAAAATCTAGAGATAAGTAAGCAAAAGTTAGAACAAGCCTTCTCTAATGATTTAATACCAATTATCTGCATAGGAGATACTCTAGAAGAACATAAAAGTGGTAAATATGTTGATAAAATAAAAAAAGATATGGACTATCTACTAAGTGAAATAGATAAATCCAAAGACTTTATTATTGCCTATGAACCTATATTTGCAATAGGTACAGGTATTGTTCCCACAAATCTAGATATTGAAAAAGTAACTACTATGTTAAAAGAAACATATCATAAGAAAGTCTTATACGGTGGTAGTGCTAATGAAAAGAATATTGATGAATTAAAACAAGTTAAAGATATAGATGGCTTTCTATTAGGAGGAATATCTTTAAAACTTCCTTCTTTACAAGAGTTTCTTGATAAGTTACAATAGAAAGCTAAGGAAGTGATATTATGCCAAATTTAGAAGAATTAATAAAGATAAGGGAAGAAGCCATAAAAAAACAAGAGCAAGTTTTAGAAATAATAGAAAATAAGATAAAAGAATGTAGTCAACTATATTATGCAGAGTTTATTAATAAAGTAATTTTACTGGAAGCAGAGAATAGTATTTTAAGTGACCTAGAGTTTTCGTTTTCTGATGAAAAAATAGTATATTCTGACGATTATAATGGAACTTTTCCACAATGGTGCGAAAGAGTTAGTAATACTACTATTTCATCAAGAATCTTAGAACACTATATAAATAATGGTTATTTAAATGGTAATCCTATAATTTGTGTTTCTTCAATAAAATCATCAGATAAAGAAGAATATATGTATATAAAACCTTCTTATATTAAAGAATTAGCAGAACAAGATAATTTTAATTTTGAAGTAGATAAATCAAATGGGATAACAACTTACCAATTAAATGCTACCTTACCTAAGTTAGAATTACCTAAACACAAAGTTTTAATCAAAAAAGATTAAAACTTTTTTCTTTTCGACAAAATCTTTCTTTTTTTACTCTATCAAATTTTTCTTATCTGTTATATAATTAAGATGCGTGGTAGTATATGGAAGGAGAGAAAATGAAAAAGACCAACGTATTAATGATTGATGATAATATTGAACTAGTTAAAATGGTGAAGGAGTACTTTAAAGATAATAAAGAAATAGAAGTTACTTTAACTGCGAATGATGGAGTAGAAGGATTAAACCTAATAGAAAATAATCAAGAGGATTATGATGTAATTGTTCTTGACCTAATTATGCCTAATAAAGATGGTATGAGTGTACTAAAAGATATGAAAGCAAAGAAACTAGATAAAAAAGTAATTGTCTTAACTTCATTTAATACTCAAGAAGTTATAAGAGAAGCTAGTGAATTAGGTATTAGTTACTTCATCTTGAAACCTTTTGAATTAACAGAACTAGAAAAAAGAATATTAGAGTGTAGTAGTAAGAACGATTATGATAAGAAAACGATTGATATGAAATATAATAACTTACAAGTATCAATAACAAAGATTCTTCACGAATTAGGTGTACCATCTCATATTAAAGGATATCAATATATAAGAGAAGGTATAACAGTTCTTTATGAACATCCTGAGGTAATAGGCGGGATTACTAAAGAACTATATCCAGATATAGCAGAGAAATTTGATACAACAGTATCTCGTGTTGAACGTGCTATAAGACACGCTATTGAAGTAAGTTGGAATAGAGGTAATTGGCAGTTAATGGAAGAAATCTTTGGACATAGTGTTGATATCGATAAAGCAAAACCAACTAATTCAGAATTTATTGTCACAGTCGCAGATAAACTTCGTCTTGAATTTCATCAAGATGCAATTAGGCAGTAATAATATTATTAAGACGAGCAGTAGTAGTCTTTTTATTTTGCTTTCATTTAAAAATAATTAATGATATAATTACAGTATACAAGAAAAAAGTTATTTAAACAGAAAGGAATAAATATAATGAAGTTTTATGTTGGATCTGGAATGAAAAATGCTAAACTAGTAGAATATTATCAAGAAAAGTTAAAAGAAGCTGGTTGGGAGCAAACATACAATTGGGTAAAAAATATTAATAATGACATAGATATTGATGAAATAAGAGAATATGCTAAATTAGAGCAGGAAGGCGTAATGAGTTCTGATGTTGTAGTTATACTATTGCCAGCAGGAAGAGGAGCTCATATTGAACTAGGAATGTCTATAGCTCTTAATAAGAAAACTTTTTTATGTTCTGCAACAGAAGATGAATTTAGCATAGAAAATACAGTTGCATTTTATGAATTACCTAATGTTGTAAAACTTGTAGGTACTACTGATGAAAATATAAAGGAGATATTAAAATTTAACAAAGAAAAATCAGATAGTGAAATAAAATTAACTAAAAAATTGTCATTATAAAAGCAGGTGATATTATGAAAATTGATAGTAAAAAGATGAAATATTTATCAAAAATTACTAACTCAATATATGAAGATTTAAAAATAGAGTTTTTATATCATTCTAATCATTTAGAGGGAAGTACTTTTTCTAAAGATGAATTAGAGAAGCTTTTAACTGAAAAGAAAGTTGAAGGAAGCCATTCCCTAGACGATATAATTGAAACAAAGAACTCTTTAGAAGTTTTTGACCAAGTAATTAATGATAGTAGCGAATTATTAGATAAGTTTATGTTATTTAATTGGCATAAACTACTAAAAAAAGGTACAGTTGATGATGAGATACATAATATTGGTATGTGGAAAAGATATGAAAACAAATTAAGAGGCGTAGATTTAAAATTAGCTTTACCAGTAGAAGTTGATAACTTAATGTTTAATTTATTATCTGATTATAACGAACTAGAAACAGTTACCCTAAAAGATATAGCAGATTTTCATTATAAATTTGAAAAAATTCATCCCTTCCAAGATGGCAATGGTAGGATAGGTAGATTTATTATTCTAAAACAATGTTTAGAATGGAATATTGACTTAATCGCTATAGATGATAAGTATGATGATGAATATAGAGAAGCCCTATATAAAGCCCAGAAAACAGGCGATAGTGAAGATTTAGTAATAGTATTTAAAAAATGCCAAAATAGATTAGAAGAGAAATTAGAAAAATATAAAAGTCTTTTAGACCAAGTAGATATTGATATGCAAAATTAATTTTAAAGATGTTAGATGTAAGCTATAGAATTATAATATAATTTTATAGCTTTTTCTTTTTTATATTATTGACTAAATATTAGAAAATATATATACTTATATTAGAAGATGTGGGAGGTGACTACACTAAATGGAACGAAAAATCAATCAATTCTTATTGAAATGGAAAACAGATTTAATAAGAAAGCCTTTATTAATAATTGGAACAAGACAAGTAGGTAAAACTTATACAGCTTTAGACTTCGGTAAAAATAACTATAAGTATGTCGCTTATTTTAATACTGATCATAATACTATTTTGAAAGACTTATTTAAAAAAGAAAGATCTATTACAAGATTAGCAGAAGCTTTAAGTATAATATCAGAAGTTCCTATTGTTAAAAATGATACTTTAATAATCTTTGATAATGTTACAGATGAAGAGATAATTAAAGGAATAAAACTATTTGGTTATGATAAAAATGATTATCATGTTATCGCTATAACATCAAGTAGAGATTCTCTATTAAAGTTTAGAGGAGAAGAATTTCAATATAAAATTATGACAGAAATGGATTATGAAGAATTCTTATGGGCTATTGGAGAAAAAGAAGTAGCAGAGAAAATAAGATATGCTTATGATAATCATAGAAGTTGTAGTGTTCATACTAAAGCCTTAGATTATTTCTATGAATATTTAATAACAGGAGGGCTTCCTGAAGTAGTAGATGCCTATGCTACTAAAAAGCATTATGGATACCTAGATAGTATTAAAGAAAGAGTCTTTGATATTAATAAAAGTGAACTACTAAACAGTAAAAACTTAATAGATATAGAACGTGGTATTGAAGTAATGGAAAGTATTCCTAAACAATTAGAAAAAGAAAATAAAAAGTTCCAATATGGTGTTTTAGGTTATGGTAGAAGAGCTAAAGAGTATGAAAACTCTATTAATTATTTAGTAACTAATCAATTAGTCTATCGTTCATATAAAATAAGAGTAGCAAAGTCTCCTTTATCTAGTTGTAGAGAACTTGATAGTTTTAAATTATATCTACCAGATGATGGACTATTAAGTATGAGATATAACTTAACTAAAGATAGATTAAAAGTTGATGATGATGTTAAGCAAGCCTTATATGAAAATCATATCGCCCATACTTTAGTAGAAGCAGGTTATTCCCTATACTATTATCAGTCAGAGGGAAAAGCCGAAGTTAACTTTGTTATTCAAAATA
Source organism: Candidatus Onthousia faecipullorum (assembly GCA_018715925.1). Classification (GTDB taxonomy): domain Bacteria; phylum Bacillota_I; class Bacilli_A; order RF39; family UBA660; genus Onthousia; species Onthousia faecipullorum. The sequence continues at coordinate 42,439 of DVKQ01000008.1, read as the reverse complement.
GAATGGGTAAGATTATTCCTATAGAACTTGCTACTAAACAAGGTTCTAAAGTAAAGAGTCTATCAGTATTTATGAAAAAATATATTGTAACAGATGCCTATCGTATTACAGAAAATAACTTTTCAACAAAGAAAAATGTTAGGTATCTACCAATATATGCTATATTCTGTTTAAATGAACAATTATACTAGGAGAGTGAAATATGAAAAAAGTATTATTAACAATAATAGATGGTTTTGGATATAGAGAAGAAAAGAAAGGTAATGCCGTTATTGCAGCTAATCCAGAAAATATAATAAACTTATGGAAGGAATACCCTCATACTACTTTGGAAGCTAGTGGTGAAGCAGTTGGACTTCCAGCTGGACAAATGGGTAACAGTGAAGTAGGACATTTAAATATAGGAGCAGGACGTGTTGTAGACCAACCACTTATGCAAATTAATCATGCTATAGAAGATGGTAGTTTCTTTAAAAATAAAGTTTTATTAGATATAATTAATCATTGTAAAGAAAATAATTCAGCCCTACATTTATTTGGACTATTAAGTGATGGAGGAGTTCATTCTCATATTAATCACTTCTTTGCAATGTTAGACCTATGTAAAAAAGAAAACTTTCATAATGTCTATGTTCATGCTTTTCTAGATGGTAGAGATACTCTTCCAGATGTTGCTCTTAAATTTCTAGATGAATTGAATGATAAACTTAATGAACTAGGCTTTGGTAAACTAGCAGATATTTCTGGAAGATATTATTCTATGGATAGAGAAAGAATGTGGAATGTTACTAAGAAGTATTATGACTTATTAGTACATGGAGATGGACCAAAAATAGATTCATATAAAGATTATATTGAAGACTCATATAAACAAAATATTATGGATGAGTTTATTGTTCCTGCTAAATTAATAGATGATGGAAGCCTTAAAGAAAATGATGGTATGGTAATGCTTAACTTTAGACCAGACCGTATTACTCAAACTTTCACTGCTCTAACTAATAAAGACTTCAAAGAGTTTCCAAGAGTAGATTTTAAAAATGTAAAACTAGTTACTATGATGACTCCAGAACATACAGTTATCGCTACACCTGCTTTTCCTCCAATGCATCTAACTAATACATTAGGAGAATATGCTGCCTCAATTGGATTAAAGATTCTAAGAATAGCAGAAGCTAGTAAATATCCACATGTTACATACTTCTTTGATGGAGGAGAAGAAAAAGATATTCCTAATACAGATAAAATAATTGTTCCAAGAAAAGATGTAGCAACTTATGATATGTATCCTGCTATGAGTGCTTATGAAGTAACAGATAAATTAATAGAAGTTATGGATAAATACGATTTAATCATTCTAAACTTTGCAAACTGTGATATGGTAGGACATACTGGTAAATTTGATAAAGTTGTAGAAGCTGTTAAAGCTGTTAATGAAAATGTAGGAAGACTATATGAAGCAAGTAAGGAAAAAGGTTTTACAATGTTTGTAACAGCAGACCATGGTAATTCTGAAATTATGGAAGACGATAAAGGAGATGTAATAACTGCTCACACAACTAGTCCTGTTCCATTTATTATTACAGACCATAATATAAAAGAAATAAAAACAGGTAAACTAGGAGATATCGCTCCTACAATACTAAAATATATGGATATAGAAAAACCAGATGAAATGACTGGTAATAACTTAATATAAAAGATTATCCACAAAATTGTGGAAAACGAATAACCAGTATTTGGTTATTTTTTCTCTTTCAAATAGAACTAACGTATTATATAATAGAGTAAAGAGGAGGGAAAACTATGAAGCGGATTATTTTTCATATTGATGTTAATAATGCTTTTTTATCTTGGACTGCCATTTATCTTTTAAATCACGGCTATAAACAAGATATTAGAAAGATTCCTAGTGTTATTGGTGGAGATGAAAAAGCAAGACGTGGTATAGTCCTTGCTAAAAGTCCTATCGCTAAGAAATATGGAATAGTAACAGCAGAAACATTATATAGTGCTAGAAGTAAATGTAAAGCCTTACAAGTATTTCCTCCTAACTATGCTTTTTATAAAGAAGAGTCTAAAAAGTTATATAATTATCTATCACAGTATACTCCAGTAATAGAACAATACTCTATTGATGAATGTTTTCTTGACCTTACTGGAACAACTCTTCTTTACGGTAATGATTATGTATCTCTAGCTCACAAAATAAAAGATGAAATCAAAGAAAAGTTTGGTTTTACAGTCAATGTTGGAATAGGAGAGAATAAACTATGTGCAAAAATGGCAAGTGACTTTGAAAAGCCAGATAAAGTACATACTCTTTATTTAAATGAAATTGAAACTAAAATGTGGCCTTTAAAAGTAAATGATTTATTTATGTTAGGTAAAAGTTCTGCTAAAAAATTAAATGACTTAGGAATATATACTATTAAAGATTTAGCAGAAGCTAATATAGGTTTATTAAGAAGACATTTTAAAAGTCAGGGAGACTATTTTAAAGAAGCAGCATTAGGAATAGATTATAGTAAAGTAGAACCTAGAAATGCTAAAAATAAGTGTATTAGTATCTCTAGAACCTTACCTTATGATGTAACTAGAAAAGAAGACTTATTAAAAATATTATTTAGTGAAACAGAAGAAGTCTCTTTCACTTTAAGAAGTCAAAAACTATATACAGGAACTATCGCTGTTACTTATAGAAATAATTTATTTAAAAACTATTCTCATCAAATTACTTTAGATAATCCTACTAATGTAACAGAAGAAATCTATAAAGGAGTTAAAACAATCTTTGAAGCTAGCTGGAAAGAAGATCCTATTAGAAATATAGGAGTAAGATTAGGTGATTTAAAAGAGAAAGCCGTTAGTCAGATGTCTTTATTTGAAGAATCTGATGTGAAAGTAGAAGATAAGGTAGAGGAGGTAATGGATAGCATTATTAAAAAATATGGAAAAGGTAGTGTTATAAGAGCTAGTAAAAAAGAAGAAGATTATAATATTGAAAGAAGATAATGTGCAAAAAAATGTCGAAAATAATATTTTTTTGCACACTTACTGCAAAAACTTGACAAACATCTTTTCATTAAATATAATATAAGAAAAGGCGGTGATATAGAAAATGATTCCAAGAGATGAATATTTAGAACAATTAAAACATTTTAAAGACAAAGACTTAATAAAAGTAATAACTGGAATTCGAAGGTGTGGCAAGTCAACTTTATTTGATTTATACAATGAATTCTTATTGAATTCTGGAATAGAAAAACAACAAATAATAAGAATAAATTTAGAGGACCCAATTTATTATGAACTAGATAGTTATTTAAAATTATATAACTATGTATTAAATAAGATAGATAGTTCAAAGAAAACCTATGTATTTATAGACGAAGTTCAAGTAGTACCAGAATTTCAAAAAGCTTGTGACGGTTTATATTTAAATAAAAACATTGATTTATACATAACTGGCTCTAATGCTAATCTTTTGTCAGGAGAATTAGCTACTCTTTTATCAGGAAGATATATAGAAATAAAAATGCTTCCATTATCTTTTAAAGAATTTGTATCTGCAAATAATAATGATGATAATATAGATAGGTTATTTCAAAAATACATATCTTGGGGATCATTTCCTTATGTTCTTAACTTTGATAATATAGATGATGTAGACAAATACATTAAAGGAATATATGATTCAATAATATTAAAAGATATAATGGCACGTAGAAAGTTTCCGGATATGTTAATGCTTCAAAGCGTAGTTAGTTTTTTATTAGATAATATTGGTAATATAACTTCTACTAATAAAATAAAAGATACTTTAGTATCAAATGGACGAACAATAAGTATACATACAGTTGAAAATTACATCACATCTTTACTAGAGTCGTTTATTTTCTATAAAGCTACTAGATATGATATAAAAGGGAAACAGTATTTAAAAACAGGTGATAAATATTATGTAGCAGATCTTGGATTAAGATATTTTATACTAGGAAGAAAAGGAAATGATACAGGTCATATTTTAGAAAATGTTGTTTATTTAGAACTCTTAAGACGTGGTTATGATGTTTATATAGGTAAAGTAGATGAATTAGAAGTAGATTTTGTCGCTATAAATAGTAAGGGTATTGAATATTATCAAGTAAGTGAAAGTGTTAAAGATGAAAAAACATTAGAAAGAGAATTAAAATCACTTGATAGTATAAAAGACCATAATCAAAAATTTTTGCTAGTAGGAGATATAGAACCAGAAGTATCATATAACGGAATAAGAAAAATAAACGTATTAGACTGGTTATTAGATAAAAAATAGAAAGTGTTATTATGCACTTTCTTTATTTTAAAAGATTATCAATAATATAGTTAAGCTCATTATCATTTAGTACAATATCTTCATTAAATAAACCAATGTCAGAGTGAATACCATCATTTTTATGGAAGTCAGAACCTATTGTCGTTATTAGATTATGATATTTAGCGAAGTTATTCCAATGAGTACTTTCATTGATTTTATTACCATTTCTATCTAAATAAACGTAATTAGCTTCAATACCATCAGGATTCATTTCTTTAACTAGATTTAATATGTCATCATCAGTTAAGCCATCTTCATATTTATATGCAACAGGATGAGCAAGAACTACTTTACCACCAGCTTCTCTTATTAAATCACTAGCTTCCTTAGGACTAATAGCTTCTTTTTCTACATAGCAAGGACATCCTTCATTCATTATTGTTTCAATAAATTCACCTTTATTAGGAATATGTCCAAAGGTTTTTAATAGCAATTCTTTATTCCCCATATTTTCTACAATATTAAGAGCAATATGAGCTTTAGTAACAGCATCAATCTTATCTAAAGAATCAACATCAATAATATAACCCAATTCCTTTAATTTAGTAGCAACATTATGTAAATAAATATGCCTAGCATTTCTAATCGAGTATAACTTATCAGTAAACCTTTTATTATTAATATCAAAGTTATATCCTAAGACATGAATCCCACATTTGTTAGTTCTAGTGGATATCTCAACAGCTGTAATTAATTTAACATTATTTTCTTTTGCATAATTAAATAACTCATCATCATAAGCAAGAGTTGTATCGTGATCTGCTATTGCTATAACACTAACCCCATTATTAACTGCTCTATCAATAATTTCTTTAGGAGATAATTCTCCATCAGATAAATTACTATGAATATGTAAATCTATAAGTCTGTTCATAAAATTCACCTCTATTTTCTATAAATCATTTTCTTATATGCTGTTAATTTATTATCTATAAAGAAAATAGCATCTTCTGTTCTATTTAGATTAAAATTAAACCAAGCATCCCAATTTTCATAATTAGGATTAATAGCAAGGTTGCTAATCAATTCGCGATATTTACTTCTGTGTGGGAAATAAGCTCTAGTACCATACAAAGCAGGTAATGGAAGATTATAGTTATATTTTTTATTGGTAAGTTCACTTAATTTAAGATTTTGTAAAATACGTGCATATCTAGTATTGCCATCGTCAAATAATTGTAATGATGCTACTAGTCCATGAATTATTTGTGATTTTAGAAATATTCTATCATCATAGGTATCAGAATTGTAAAATTCCATAATTTTCTTAATTGCCTCTTCAATATCAGTATAAGGTAGAGCAAAATAACGAATTTTAGGGTTACCGCTTTCTATTCTGACAACAAATGCTTCATTATCTGTTCTATGGTCTTTATCAGAAAATTTCTGACTACTTGTTCCTTTTAAAATTAGTTTATGAGCATTTATAAAAGCATCTCTATTAAGAGTAACTCCATTATTAATTAGAAAGTCAATTGCATTAGTTCTCTCAGTTTGCATATATAAACTCATTAAAAAACTATCTTCTTTTTCTAAAGACTGATTATCTACTATTTCTACAGATTTAATAGCATTTAGATAAGAAATAAGATCATCATCTTTTAGTTCTAAAACATCATTTATATAATGTGTATAAAGTTCTTCCGTATCGTTTTCATGATCTACTACAAATTGACTAAATGGTAATGAATAAATACTATCAAATATTTTTAAATTAACAGTTGGTATATCACCTGACTTTCTCATTTTCTCTACATATTCTCTTGTTAACATAAAACTTTCCCCCTCTTAAAATTTATCATATTATACACTATTTCCCTAAAAAAAGCAATTTAAATATAAATAAGATTAACTTTTTATTGCTATATTAAATGATATTAATAATACAAGAGTATGAAATACCATTATTACTCTTGTTTTCTTTCAATTAAAAAAGTTATAAATATCAGAACTTAAATTATTTTCAGTATCATTTCCCATAAGAGTAGCAACAGTCCGCCTTATATTATTTTTATCATAGTACTTGTCAATATAACTATTTAAATAGTTATAGTTAGTACTAATTATTTTACCATTTTGGAAAAGCCTTATTTCACTATTTTCATCTGCTAATTTTATCCACTCATTTTTATATCTATCTTTCTCTTCATCAGTAAGTTTATGTTCATACTTTAATAATTCTTTAATCTCCTCTGGCACAGTTTCCCCAACACTATTAACATATCTATTATATTCATTTGCAAATATAACAGATATCTGATTAGGAAGCTTATAACAAAAGTAAAGAAAGTTTAAATACTCTTGAGTGTTATTACGACTACTCCAAATTCTAACAGTTTTATCCTTATCAATATTTATAGGAATATCTACATCTTTAATATTTCCTATAGTAAAATCTTCATAAAAGGTATATAAGTCGTTATTAATTAAATTACTTTTATAAAGCGGAGTAAAAGCAGCATAACCAAAAAACACATCTAATTTGTTCGTATTTTTATTATCTATCACTTTTTCTGTAAACATAATTAGACTCCTTTACACAATTTATTTATCTCATTATCTGCTCTATAAGGTATAAATGTCAATTTTTTTTACAAAAAACTTTTAAAAAATGCTTGTATTTCAATGATTTCTATGATAATATTAATTACGTGTGACTGCTTAGATGTGGGAGGTTGTCGATACGCCAGGTTAAGTTGTTAATCAGCTATCGGGTTATTCACACGGAGCAAGTCTATACTAGATATAGGCGAAGGGAGGACGTAAATAGTGTCAACACAAAAGATTCGTATTAAGTTAAAAGCATATGATCATAAGATACTTGACAATGCTGTAACTAAAATTGTTGAAACAATCAAAAGAACTGGAGGAGATATAGTTGGACCTGTACCTCTACCAACTGAAATTGAAAAATTCACAATTTTAAGAGCTGTTCACAAAGATAAAGATAGCCGTGAACAATTCGAAAGAAGAACACACAAGAGATTAATTGACATTAAAAGCCCAAGTAAAGAAACGATTGATGCATTAGCACATCTTGATTTACCAAGTGGTGTCGATATCAAAATCAAAACAATCTAAAATAGGAGGAGTTAAAAATGAAAGGAATCTTAGGTACAAAAAAAGGAATGACTCAAGTATTCACTACTGATGGTAAGCTTATTCCTGTAACTGTTGTAGAAGTTGAACCTAATGTTGTTACACAAATCAAAACTAATGAAACAGATGGTTATGAAGCAATTCAGTTAGGTTATAAAACAGTTAGAGAAAAACTAAGTAACAAACCAAAGATGGGTCATACCACTAAAGCTAATACTGAACCTAAGCGCTTCTTAAGAGAAATAAAAGGCGTAAATGTAGCTGATTACACTTTAGGACAAGTATTAGATGCTAGCATGTTTGAAGCTGGCGAAATTGTAGACGTTAGTGGAGTGAGCAAAGGAAAAGGTTTCCAAGGTGTAATTAAACGTCACAACGGGAGCCGTGGACCTATGGGACATGGTTCACAATATCATCGTGGAGTAGGATCTCTTGGAACAATGAGACCAATGCACGTATTAAAAGGTAAGAAATTACCAGGACAAATGGGTAACGTAAACTCTACTGTTCAAAACTTAGAAGTAGTAGCAGTAGACTTAGAAAATAATGTAATTTTAATTAAAGGTAATGTGCCTGGACCAAAAGAAGGGCTAGTAGTAATTAAAACAGCTGTTAAGAAACCAGGTAAGAAAAATACTGCTAAAGACTTAATCACTTATGAAGAGATGAAAGAAGCTGAAGTTACTACTGAAGTAGAAGAAAATACTAATACTGAAGAAGTAGTAGAAGCTACAACTACTGAGTCAACAGAAACAACAAACGAATAATCATCACTACAGTTTAAATAAAATTATGTTATGTAGTGAAAGGAGGAAAAAAGTATGAAAAAGATAGATCTTTTAAATCTTAAAGGTGAAAAAGTAAATGAATTAAAATTAAATGAAGAAATATTTTCTATTACCCCAAATGATAAAGTATTATATGATGCAATTATTTTAGCAAGAGCATCATTAAGACAAGGAACACATTCTACTAAAAACCGTTCTGAAGTTAGCGGTGGAGGACGTAAACCTTGGAGACAAAAAGGAACTGGACACGCACGTCAAGGTTCAATTAGAGCTGTACAATGGGTAGGTGGAGGAAGATATGGAACTCCAGTACCAAGAGATTACAGTAAAAAACAAAATCGTAAAGAAAGAAGATTAGCATTAAAGAGTGCTTTAAGTCATAAGTTTAATGATAATGAAGTAATCGTTATGGAAGAGTTATCATTTACTACTCCAAAGACAAAAGAAATGATTACATTATTAAATACATTAAAAATAGCTGATAAGAAAGTACTATTCGTAGTAGAAGACTTTACAGAAAATGTAATATTAGCATCTAGAAACATTCCAAATGTTGCCTTAATAGCAGCTAATGAATTAAATGTTTTAGACTTAGTTAACTCTGATGTTGTAGTCTTTACAAGTGAAGCTATTAAAAAGATAGAGGAGGCTCTTAAATAATGGATACTAAATACTTAGAAATAATTAAAGCTCCTGTTATCACTGAAAAAAGTGGTGCTCTAGGAGAGAAGAATCAATATGTATTTAAGGTTTCTTCTAAAGCTAATAAAATTGAAATTAAACAAGCTATTGAAAAAATCTTTAAAGTACATGTAAAAGAAATAAGAACATTAAATGTTAAACCTAAAAAAAGAAGAGTTGGTCGCTATACTGGACTTACAAATAGATATAAGAAAGCTATTGTAACTCTAAGAGATGGTGAACAAATTGATCTTGGTTAGAAGGAGGAACTAAAATATGGCAATAAAAAATTATAAACCTACTACACCAGGACGTAGAGGAATGAGTACTCTAACAAATGAAGAGATTACTAAATCTACCCCAGAGAAAAGCTTAACAGTAACACTTAAGAAAAACTCTGGACGTAATAATCAAGGAAAAATAACTGTTCGTCATCAAGGTGGCGGAGTTAAAAGAAAATATCGTCTTATCGATTTCAAAAGAGATAAGAAAGATATCGCTGGTGTTGTAGCAAGCATAGAATACGATCCAAATAGAACAGCAAACATTGCATTAATCAACTATATGGATGGTGAGAAAAGATACATCATCGCTCCTAAGAACTTAAAAGTAGGAGATAAAGTAATAAGCGGTGAAAACGTAGATATCAAAGTAGGAAATGCTCTTCCTATTATGAACATTCCAGTAGGTACTGTTATTCATAACATTGAACTTCGCCCAGGAAAAGGAGCTGCACTAGCAAGAAGTGCTGGTAGTTCTGCTCAAATCCTTGGACGTGAAGGAAAATATGTAATGATTAGATTATCAAGTGGAGAACAAAGAAAAGTACTTGGTACTTGTATGGCTACAGTTGGTGTTGTTGGTAATGAAGATGCTAGCTTAGTTAAACTTGGTAAAGCAGGACGCAAACGTCATATGGGAATTCGCCCAACAGTTCGTGGTTCTGTTATGAACCCTAATGACCATCCACACGGTGGTGGTGAAGGACGTGCTCCAGTTGGACGTAAGGCACCTCTTACTCCATGGGGTAAACCTGCTCTTGGTTATAAAACAAGAAATAATAAAAAGACAGACAAATTTATTGTACGTCGTCGTAATAGTAAATAGGAGGATAAAATATGGCTAGAAGTTTAAAGAAAGGACCTTATGTATTTCCAAGACTATTAAAAAAGGTTCAAAAATTAAATGAAACTGGAAAAAAAGAAGTAATTAAAACTTGGTCACGCCGTTCTACTATCTTTCCTGAATTTATCGGCCATACCTTTGCAGTTCATAACGGTAAAGAATTTATCCCCGTTTATGTTACTGAAGACATGGTTGGACACAAATTAGGAGAATTTGCTTTAACTCGTAAAAATGGTGGACATGGCTCTGACAAAAAATAATAAAGACTAGGAGGAGTTAATAATGGAAGCAAAAGCAATCGCTAAAATGCAAAGAATATCACCTATCAAAGCTCGTTTAGTAATTGATACTATTCGTGGCAAAAAAGTAAGTGATGCTCTAGCAATATTAGAAAATACAAATAAAAAAGCTGCTCGCCTTACTAAGAAAGTCTTAAATTCAGCAGTAGCAAATGCCGTAAATAATAACGGATTAAATGCTGATGATTTATATGTAAAGGAAGCACGTGTAGATGCTGGTCCAGTAATGAAAAGAGTATTATTCGACTCACGTGGACACATCGGACATAATGATAAAAGAACAAGTCACATCGTAATAACAGTGGCTGAAAAATAATAAGGAGGAACTATAATGGGACAAAAAGTTAATCCAAACGGACTAAGACTTGGCATCAACAAAGATTGGGAAGCTAAATGGTATGCTCCTAAAGGTGAAGTATCTAAAACCTTAGTAAATGATATTAAGATTAGAGAATACCTTGAAAAAAATCTTAAAAATGCAGGAATTGCCAAAGTCGAAATAGAAAGAACTCCAAAGAAATGTGAAGTTTCTATCCATACATCACGTCCAGGTGTTATCATTGGTCGTGGTGGAGAAGAAATTACAAAACTTAAGGATAAACTATCAAAAGTCGTTGGTGAAAACATTAATATATCAATCGTTGATATTAAGAAAGCAGACCTTAATGCACAATTAGTTGCAGATTCAATTGCAAGTCAAATTACAAATAGAGCATCATTTAGAATGGCTCAAAAACGTGCAATTAGAAATGCTATGAAAGCTGGAGCTAAAGGAATCAAAACTAAAGTATCAGGACGTTTAGGTGGTGCTGATATGGCTCGTAGTGAAGGATATACAGAAGGAACTATCCCACTACATACATTAAGAGCAGATGTTGACTATGCTACAAGTGAAGCAGATACAACATATGGTAAAATTGGTGTAAAAGTATGGATTTACAAAGGCGAAATCCTACCATCAAAGAATAAAGTAAGTAAAGATACTAAAGAAAGTAAAGAAAGAAAAGCTAAAGGAGGTAATTAAAGTGTTAATACCATCAAGAACTAAATATCGTCGTGTTCACAGATTACCTTACGAAGGCAAATCAAGAGGTAATCGTGAGTTACACTTTGGTGAGTATGGATTACAAGCTAAAGAAGGAGCATGGATTACAGCAAATCAAATTGAAGCAGCTCGTGTTGCCATGACTCGTTATATGAAACGTGGTGGTAAAGTATGGATCAATATATTCCCACATATGCCACTAACTAAAAAACCTATCGGTACTCGTCAAGGTAAAGGTAAAGGTAATGTTGAAGAATGGGTAGCAGTAGTTAAAGAAGGAAAAATCATGTTTGAAGTAGCAGGTGTTTCTGAAAGCGTTGCTCGTGAAGCATTAAGACTAGCAAGCCATAAATTACCAATAACTTGCAAATTTGTAAAGAAAGAAGAAGGAGGTGTCGAAAATGAAGGTTAAAGAAATTAGAGAATTATCAAATGAAGAGATTAATGCAAAACTTAAAGAATCTAAAGAAGAACTATTCAACTTAAGATTTAGTGGAGCAATGGGTAACCTAGAAAAACCTTCTAGACTAAGAGAGTTAAGACACCAAGTAGCAAGACTAAAAACCGTTTTAAAAGAACGTGAGAAAGAAGAAAAGGTTGATTAGGAGGTAAGTTATGGAAAAGAAAATGACACATGAATTAGTTGGTAAAGTTGTTAGTACAAAAAACAATAAAACTATTACAGTTTTAGTTGAAACACATAAAATGCACCCAAAATATCACAAAAGAGTTAAATCATCTAAAAAATACAGTGTACACGATGAAACAAATAAAGCTAAAGTAGGAGATGTAGTTAGAATCGTTGAAACAAAACCAATTTCTAAGACTAAACATTTCTACTTAAAAGAAATCGTAAAAGAAGCAGTTATTCTATAACTCTTAAGGTAAAGGAGGATAATCTATGTTACAACAAGAAAGTAGATTAAAAGTTGCAGACAACTCAGGAGCACGTGAATTACTAGTAATCAGAGTGCTAGGAGGAAGTCATGTTAAAACTGGAAATATCGGAGATGTAGTTGTTGGAACCGTTAAAAATGCTATACCAAATTCACCACTTCCTAAAGGTAAAGTTGTAAAAGCTGTAATCGTAAGAAGTAAAAAAGGAGTAAGACGTGAAGATGGTAGTTATATCAAATTTGATGATAACGCATGTGTAATCATTAAAGATGATAAAAGTCCAGTCGGAACTCGTGTCTTTGGTCCAGTAGCACGTGAACTTCGTGATAAAGACTATATGAAGATAGTAAGTCTTGCGAAAGAAGTACTATAAGGAGGAAAGTTATGAAGTTAAAAGTTGGAGATAAAGTCGTTGTTATAAGCGGTGCTGATAAAGGTAAAGAAGGTAAAATCATCAGAACACTTAGAAGCGAAAATAAAGTTATCGTAGAAGGCGTACATATCGTTAAGAAACATCAAAAACCTACAGGAAATAACTCAGGTGGTATTCTTGAAATAGAAGCACCAATTGACGCCTCTAATGTTATGATAATTGATCCTAAGACTAAAAAAGGTACAAGAATTGCTCATACAACAGATAAAAATGGAAAAAAAGTAAGAATAAGTACAAAATCTAAAGAAGTACTAGATTAGTGGAAGGAGGTAACAAAATGACATTAAAAGAAAAATATAATAAAGAAGTAGTTCCAGCTCTTATGAGTAAATATGGTTATAAATCTATAATGGAAGTACCAAAACTAGAAAAAGTTGTTATCAATATGGGTGTTGGAGATGCTACTACAAATTCTAAACTATTAGATGCTGCGCTTTCAGATCTTGAAAAAATCTCTGGACAAAAACCAGTAGTTACAAAAGCAAAGAAATCTATCGCTGGTTTCAAGATAAGAGAAGGACAAAAGATAGGTTGTAAAGTAACACTTAGAAATGATAATATGTATAACTTTGTTGATAAACTAATTTCTATCTCACTTCCACAAGTTCGTGATTTTAGAGGAGTTAATCCAAAATCTTTCGATGGTCGTGGTAATTATACATTAGGTATTAAAGAACAATTAATCTTTAGTGAAATAAACTATGATGAAATAGTAAAAGTACGTGGTATGGATATTATATTCGTAACAACTGCTAAAACTAATGAAGAAGCTTATGACTTATTAAAAGGTTTAGGAATTCCTTTTAGAAAGTAATGGAGGGTAAAAGATGGCAAGAAAAAGTATGGTTGTAAAACAAAGTAGAAAGCCAAAATACAAAGTACGTGAATATACACGTTGTTCACGTTGTGGCAGACCACATGCAGTTATGAGTAAATTTGGAATCTGCCGTATTTGCTTCCGTGAATTGGCTTATAAAGGACAAATACCAGGCGTTAAAAAATCAAGTTGGTAAAGACTGGTAAAGAAAAGGAGGAAAAAAGATGGCTGTAGTTACAGATACAATTGCAGATATGTTAACTCGTATTCGTAATGCTAATGCAATGCGTTATGAAGAAGTAAAAGTTCCTTCATCAAAATTAAAATTAGAAATAGCAAGAATTTTAAAAGAAGAAGGATTTATTAAAGATTATAAGTTAGAGAAAAATGATGTACAAGGTACAATCGTTCTAACATTAAAATATGGTGAAAATAAAGAAAGAGTAATAACAGGCTTAAAGAGAATTTCTAAACCAGGACTTAGAGTATATGCTAAAACTGATGAAATTCCAGTAGTATTAAATGGACTAGGAATTGCAATAGTTTCTACATCTAAGGGAATTATGACAGATAAAGAAGCAAGAAAAAATAAACTTGGTGGCGAAGTCTTAGCTTATGTATGGTAAGGAGGTGTTTTAAATGAGCCGTATTGGAAATCGTAAAATTGAAGTTCCCGCAGGAGTAACAGTTACTGAAGAAAACGGAATCGTAACAGTTACTGGCCCAAAGGGAAGCTTGAGCGGGAAGATGCTAAAAGGAATTAGCATGGAACAAAAAGATAATGAAATAACATTAACAAGAGTAAGCGATGCAGTAAAAGCAATGCATGGAACAATGAATGCACTTCTTCAAAATATGATTACAGGTGTAACTAAAGGATATGAGAAGGGACTAGAAATAGTAGGTGTTGGATATCGTTTCAATGTAAGCGGTAAAAAATTAACTATCAATGCTGGGTATTCTCATCCTGTAGAGCTTACTATACCTGAAGGGCTTACTGTAGAAGCATCATCTAATACAGAAATAACAGTTAAAGGTATTGATAAAGCCTTAGTTGGTGAATTTGCTGCCAACGTAAGAAAAGTACGTCGCCCTGAACCATATAAAGGTAAAGGTATTCGCTATAAAGATGAACATATTAGACGTAAAGAAGGAAAGAAAGCTGCTTAAGCTAGTAGGAAGGAGAGAAATATATGATTAGTAAAAAGTCAAGAAATAGCATGAGAGAAGTACGTCATGCTAGAATTAGAACTCATTTATGTGGAACAAGTGAGATTCCAAGACTAAATGTATTTAGATCAAACACTGCAATTTATGCACAAGTTATAGATGATGAGAGTTCTACTACTTTAGTATCTGCTTCTTCTAGAGATAAAGATTTAAATTTAAAGAATAAATCAAATATTGAAGCAGCTACTGCTGTAGGTGCTAGTATCGCTAAAAAATGTGAAAAAGCTGGCATTAAAAAAGTAGTATTTGATAGAGGTGGATATCTTTATCATGGACGTGTTAAAGCATTAGCAGATGCAGCACGTGAAAATGGACTAGAGTTCTAAGGAGGGTAAATATGCAAAAACAAACAAACGATGCCAAAGAAAAACAAACTGAAGAACTAGTCGTTCAACTTAAAAGTGTAGTTAAAGTTACCAAAGGTGGACGTCAACGTCGTTTTTCTGCAGTTGTTGTTGTTGGAGATCGTAAAGGACATGTTGGTATCGGTACAGGTAAAGCTTTTGAAGTACCAGATGCTATTAAGAAAGCAATAAGCAATGCTAATAAGAATATGATTACTATAGATTTAATTGATGGAAGAACTATTGCTCATGAAGTAATAGGAGTAAGTGGAGCTGCTAAAGTAATGTTAAAACCAGCTAAAGAAGGTACTGGTATCATTGCTGGAGGTAGTGTAAGAGCTGTCCTTGAATTAGCTGGAGTTCGTGATGTTGTATCAAAATCTCTTGGAGCTAGAACTAAACTAAATATGGCAAATGCTGCTATAAATGGTCTTAAGAGTATTAAAACTGCTGAAGAAGTTGCAAAACTTCGTGGTAAAAGTGTAGAGGAGATTTTAGGATAATGAAGTTACATGAATTAAAGAAAAATGAAGGAGCTACTTTCCGTAAAAAAATAGTAGGACGTGGATCTGGTTCAGGACTTGGTAAAACATCAGGACGTGGACAAAAAGGACAAAACGCTCGTAGTGGTGGAGGAGTTTCACCAGTATTCGAAGGTGGACAATTACCACTATATAGACGTCTTCCAAAAAGAGGATTTAGTAATCATGATTTTAAAACAGTATATGCCGTAATTAATCTATCTGACTTAAATGTATTTAATGATGGAGATGTTGTTACACCAGCATTACTTAAAGAAAAAGGAATTGTTAAAAAACAGCTAGATGGAATTAAAGTATTAGGAAATGGTACACTTGAAAAGAAAATAACTATACAAGCTCATAGATTTTCAAGTAGTGCTTTAAGAAAAATAGAAGAATCAGGAAGTAAAGCCGAGGTGATCTAAGATGCCTCTATTGAAGCAATTATTTAAGCCTACAAATAGAGATTTATTAAAAAGAATAGGTTTTACTTTAGTAGCATTAGCAATATTTATAATAGGAACAACTATTCAAGTTCCAGGAACTGAAAGTATTACTAGTAATTTAGGATTTCTAGAATTAGTTAATACTATGGGTGGCGGAGCTTTACAAAACTTTTCAATCTTTGCTTTAGGTGTTATGCCTTATATTACAGCAACGATTGTTATGCAACTATTAGGAGAACTAATTCCTTATTTTCAAGAATTAAATAAACAAGGACATGTAGGTAGACAAAAAATAAACACCTACTCAAGATATATGGGAATACTATTTGCTTTCATTCAAGGTTATGCCTTCTCATTTATGTTCTTGGGTAGAAGTGCAAGTGCCACTGAATATATCTATATATCAGTAGTATTAACAGCAGGTACAGCTTTTCTACTTTGGTTAGGAGATCAAATTACAAGAAAAGGTATCGGTAATGGTTTAAGTCTAATAATCATGGCAGGAATTATTGCTACTCTACCACAGATGTTCATTGATGCATTCCAAGGACTTGTAGTCTTTGATGGAACAGCACAGGAAATAACATTAGGAGTAGTTAAATTTATCCTATTTGCAATAATCTACTTTGCTATTATCGTTGGAGTTATCTTCGTACAAATGGCAGAGAGAAAAGTTCCAATTCAATATGCTAATAAATCAACAACATATGGACAAAGTGCTTCATATGTACCAATTAAAGTAAATACCGCTGGGGTTGTGCCTGTAATATTTGCATCAAGTCTAATGGCAATTCCCGGAATTATTGCAGGATTAATAAATAATGAAGGCTTTAGTCTTTTTGTAGAAAACTACTTAACCTATACAACACCTGTAGGATTTATAATCTATGTAATATTTATATTCTTATTTGGATTTGTATATACTTATATGGTTTTCAAACCAGAAGACTTTGCTAAAAATCTTCAAGAAAGTGGAGGTTACATTCCAGGAATTAGACCAGGTAATGAAACTAAAACTTACTTATCAAAAGTATTAACAAGAATAACTTGTCTAGGCTCAGTCTTCCTAGCAATTATCGTAGCCTTACCAATAATATTTTCAAACGTAACAAGCTTACCAACAAGTGTTAGTATTGGTGGTACAGGGTTACTAATTGTTGTAGGAGTTGCCCTAGAGACTTATAAACAAATAGAAGGAAGTCTTCTTTCTAGAAATTATAAGAAGGGTTATGCTAGAAGATGAAAAATATAATTTTTATCGCCCCACCTGCTGCAGGTAAGGGGACACAAAGTGCTATTTTAGAAAAGAAATATAACCTACCACATATCTCAACAGGAGATATCTTAAGAGAAGAATCTAAAAAAGATAGTGAATTAGGCAGATATATTTCTGAAGTATTAAGTAGTGGAGGCTTAGTAAAAGATGAAGTTACTTATGAACTTCTAAAAGCACGTTTATCACAAGATGATTGTAAAAATGGTTATGTCTTAGATGGTTTTCCAAGAAATATTGAACAAGCCTATAAATATGATGAGATACTTAAAAGTCTTAACCAAGAACTAGGTTATGTCATTCAGTTAGATATTTCTGAAGAAGTACTTGAAAAAAGAATAACAGGAAGAAGAATCTGTGAAGACTGTGGAAGTGTTTATAACATAAATTCCGATAATGAGAAACCTATACAAGAGTCAATCTGTGATAAATGTAATGGTAAATTATATCAAAGAAATGATGATAACATAACTTCATTTAAGAATAGATATAATTTATATATAGAAAAAACTAAACCACTACTTGACTATTATGCCAAAAAAGGTATATTATATGTAATCAATGGAAATGACTCAGTAGAGGAAGTTTCTAAGAAAATAGATGCAGTTTTAAAAAAGGGGATGTAAATAATGATTACTCTAAAAAGTAAAAGAGAAATTGAGTTATTGAAAGAAGCTGGACATATTGTCTATCTTACTCATCAGTATTTACGTCCCCATATTAAAGCTGGTATCAAAACAAAAGAGTTAGATTCTCTTGCCGAAAAATTCATTAGAAGTAAAGGAGCGACTCCTTCATTTAAAGGTTATGAAGGCTTTCCTTCTACACTTTGCATAAGTATTAATGATGAAGTTGTTCATGGCTTTCCTAGTGAAAGAGTACTAAAAGAAGGAGATATAATATCAATAGATATAGGAGCTTGTTATAAAGGATATCATGGTGACTCAGCTTGGACATACACAGTAGGTGAAGCAAGTGATGATGCTAAATATCTATTAGAACATACAGAAAAAGCTTTATATGAAGGTATTAAACAAGCGAAAGTCGGTAATAGAATAGGCGATATCAGTTATGCCGTTGAAAAATATGCAACAGAACATAACTTAGGTGTCGTTAAAGAATTAGTAGGACATGGTGTTGGAACCAGTGTACATGAGTCCCCTGATGTTCCAAACTATGGTACTAAAGGAACAGGACCTAAAATTAGAGATGGCATGGTTATTGCCATTGAACCAATGTTAACTTTAGGAAGTCCAGATATCTATGTTGAAGATAATGACTGGACCATTAAAACAGAAGACTCTTCATTATCAGCACATTTTGAACATACAATAGCGATTACTAATGAAGGAGTTATTATATTAACAGGAGAGTGAAAGAATGGCTAAAGATGATGTTATTGAAGTTGAAGGTAAAGTTCTAGAAATTATACCAGGTGGTAAGTTCAAAGTACAACTAGAAAACGGACATATAGTAGAAGCTCACGTTTCTGGTAAAATACGAATGAACTACATTCGCATCTTACCGGGGGATACCGTTATGTTAGAACTATCACCTTATGATTTAACACGTGGGCGTATTACCTATCGTAAATAATAGGAGGGATAAAAATGAAAGTAAGAGCAAGTGTAAAGAAAATTTGCCCAAAATGCAAAATAGTAAGAAGAAAAGGTAAAATCAGAGTAATTTGTGAAAATCCAAAACACAAACAAGTACAAGGTTAATAAGGAGGAGAAGTTATGGCACGTATTAAAGGTGTAGATATTCCAAATGACAAACATATATGTATATCACTTACATATATCTATGGTATTGGTAGAAGTTTAGCAAAGAAAATCTGTAAAAATGCTAAAGTTGACCCAACTAAGAAAGCAGGAGATTTAACTCAAGAAGAGTTAATCGCTCTAAGAGATGAAATTAATAAACATCCAACTGAAGGTGATTTACGTCGTGAAGTTAGTATGAATATTAAGACTAAAATGGAAATAAATTCATATCAAGGAACACGTCATAAAAAAGGATTACCTGTAAGAGGTCAAAGAACAAATAGAAATGCTCGTACTCGTAAGGGTAGAGGTAAAGTAGTAGCTAACAAGAAAAAGTAGTTAGGAGGTTATTATGGCTTATAAAACAAGAAAAAGAAAAGTTAAAAAGAATATACCTGAAGGTGTAGTACATATTGGTGCAACTTTTAATAATACAATTATTACTATTACAGATAAAGATGGTAACACTGTAAGTTGGGCATCAGCTGGTGCACTAGGATTTAAAGGAAGTAAGAAATCAACACCATTCGCAGCAGGTATGGCATCAGAGCAAGCAGGAAAAGCTGCATATGATATGGGAATGCGTAAAGTAGAAGTATTTGTTAAAGGATTAGGACCAGGAAGAGAAACAGCAATTAGATCACTTCAAACAGCAGGTCTTGAAGTAACAGGAATTACTGATGTTACACCAATTCCACATAATGGATGCCGTCCACCAAAGCGTCCTCGTGGATAATAAAAGGGAGGTTAATAAATTGATAGAATTTGAAAAACCAGTTTATAAAATTACTGATTATGTAGAAAATAATTTCTATGGAAAATTTGAACTAGAACCACTAGAAAGAGGTTTTGGTACAACTTTAGGAAATGCTTTAAGAAGAGTAATGTTATCATCATTACCAGGTAGTGCAATTAGTGCTGTTAAAATTGATGGAGTATTACATGAATTCCAAACTATGGATGGAGTTATAGAAGATGTAACTACAATTATCCTTAACTTAAAAGGAGTAGTTGTTAAGAATCATACAGAAGATACTAAAATAATTACTCTAAAAAAAGAAGGAGAAGGAGTAGTAACAGCTGCAGATATTGAAGCAGATAGTGATATTGAAATAATCAATAAAGATCATGTTATCGCCAATCTTGCTAAAGGTGGATCAATAAATATGACTATGATTGTTACTAATGGTCGTGGTTATGTTAAGAGTGAAGACTCTAATCTAAGAGAAGATGATAAGAAAAATGGTTTCATCGCTATGGATGCAATCTATTCTCCAATTGAAAGAGTTTCATATGAAGTAGAAAGTGCTAGAGTTGGACAAGATGAAAGTTATGATAAATTAGTAATGGAAGTATGGACTAATGGTTCTATTAAACCAGAAGAGTCTATTGCCCTAGCTGCTAAAATCTTAATCGAACACTTTAAACTAGTTACAGAATTAAGTGATATCTCTAATGTAAGTGGTATGATGATAGAAAAAACAGAAGATCCTAAGACAAAAGCATTAGAAACATCTATTGAAGATTTAGACTTCTCAGTAAGAGCATATAACTGCTTAAAAAGAGCAGGTGTACATACACTACAAGATTTAGTTAATAAGAGTGAAAACGATATGATGAAAATCCGTAACTTAGGAAAGAAATCATTAAAAGAAGTATTAGATAAAATTAAAGAATTAGGGCTTGACCTAAGAGAAGATGATTAAGGAGGTAAACTTATGGCATATAGAAAATTAGGCGTTGATAATAAACACAGAAGAAGTATGTTAGCAACTCTTACTAAACAAGTAATTATGAATGGCCAAATAACAACTACTGAAACAAGAGCTAAAGAAGTTAGAAAAGCTGTTGATAAAATGATTACTTATGGTAAGAAGGGAGATCTTGGTAGTCGTCGTAGAGCCCTAGCTTTCTTACATAATGATAAAGCTGTTGTAAATAAAATATTTAATGAACTAGCTCCACGTTACGCAAGTAGAAATGGTGGATATACACAAATATTTAAATTAGGTGAACGTCGTGGAGATGGAGCATTACTTGCTATCATCAAATTAGTAGATGATAGTGTTAAAGAAGAGGCAAAATAATGTCTCTTTTTTGTCGACTATAAAAGAAAAGATGTTATAATAAAGAGTATCTCGAGGAGGAAGTAGTATGAAAGACAAAAATAAAAGTATTAGAAACTTAACAATAGGAGCTGTTACAGGAGGCTTAATAGTAGGAGGAGCAGTTTTTGCTCTAAACGATAGGAAACCGTTTATAAGAGATTATATAGAGACTTATCAAGTAACCACAGATGCCACTATTAGGACAACAGAAGGTTTAACAAGATTAAATCCAAATTCACAGTTTTTAACATCTGATGAGATAGAAGAAATGAAAGAATTAGAGATTAAAAGCTATACACAAACAAAAGATAATTATGATGTAGATGTATATGGATTTTTAAATGATAGTTTAACAGATGAAGAAATAGCAACAAAACAAAATCAATTTGAGAATGGGAACTCTTTATCTGCAATAACTAATTATGATAATACTGATGAATATCAAGTAGAAACTAGAGAATTACCTGCAAGCTATGAAAATATTTTAGAAGAAATAAGTATTAAAAATGTTAATTACGATAGTGTAATAACAGTAAGAGAAAGTAATAAAGTAAATATGGAAGATACTTCTTTTTGGATTATAATTACAGCAGTAGGAGCTTATATTGGACTTATGTGTGGTAATTTAGTAAGTGAACTAGATTCTAAAGTAAATAAGAAAACAAAATAATGTCATTATTTGCCTATAATTTCCACTTGCTCATCTTCTCATTCTGTACTACAATAGATAAAACGGAGAAGAGCTATGGGAAATGATATAAAAATAACAATTTTAAATGAAGCTAAAGAAAACATTGAAAATGGAGATATAAAAAAAGCAGAAATTTTACTAAAAGGATATCTTGATTTTAATAATGATGCAGAAATTGCCACAATTCTTGCAAATATCTATACAGGAAGAGGACAACTAAAAGAAGCTTTAGAAATATTGAAAGGACAAGATTCAAATTATTTTTGTGCTTTTAAAAGTCTAAGTGAAGTCTATATTAAGTTAGAAAAATATGAGAAACTATACAATTTGTGGAAGAAAAACAAAAATAGAACCTTTCAAGATTTAAAGAAAGAAAAAGATATAATAAATGCTAAAAAATACTTAAGAAGATTACAGGTGTTTTTAAAACTATTTGTAGATAAGAAAATAGATACACCTAGTGCATTAGATTATAAAGAAGAACAATATATAAAATATAATCATAAAAAAGCTTTAGAACATATTGCATTAAGACATACCAGTAAAGATAATATTCCAAATACTAATACAGGAACAATTTTTTATAGCAAATATGATTTAGAAGAATTATTTCTTGCTATATCAAGAAATATAGAGTTTGAAAAAAGAGAAATAAAATTAAATTGGGATTTTTCTGATACATATATTTTTAGATTTGCTAATGTAGGAGTAAGCGATTATGATGGTAGAAATTTAAATTTTATACGTGCTGCGACTATACCTAATACTAATAAAATTATTACTATGTTCCCTACCTATAATAGAAAGAGCTCATGTCTATGTTCACTTCAAAAAGAAGATATGCTTTCAATATGTAATTCTATTGTTCATACAGATAGAGTTTATAGAGTAAAGACATATAGTATTAACAAAAAGTAGTTGCATTACATCACAATATTTCGTATAATAATACTAGATTTTAAATGTGGTTGTAGTAGTAAAAAAGACCTATTTTAATAGAGAGTTTGTGGTCGGTGGAAACAAATAAAATAACTTTTTGAACTTGATAATCTTAAACATTTACGGATAAGTCCGATATAACTTTAAAGTGCATAGATTTCTATGAAATAAGGTGGTACCACGGATAATTTCGTCCTTATTAATAGAAATCTATTTTTATTAGGAGGTATTTATGTTAGAAGAAGTAATATTATTTATCT
Organism: Candidatus Onthousia faecipullorum; assembly: GCA_018715925.1. Taxonomy (GTDB): domain Bacteria; phylum Bacillota_I; class Bacilli_A; order RF39; family UBA660; genus Onthousia; species Onthousia faecipullorum. The sequence continues at coordinate 19,317 of DVKQ01000008.1, read as the reverse complement.
TAACTTTTCTACTAATATTTATAATCTATGAATTGTTCTTAGTAAGAAAAGCTAAAAAAGATAAGAGAAGAAAAAGACCAGTTGAGGTTAACTACCTGATTGGAAAGTTTAATATTGATTTAGATAAAATAAACTATAAGAGACTACTCAATATCATTAGTGCAGTTAGTTCTTTTGATATTTCATTAGTAGTAACAATTGTCTCATTATTTGAGAATTTTCTTTTACAATTATTAGTGGGATTTGTCTTAATAATGCTCTTAATAATTGTAAGTTATGATATAGTAGGAAGAATATACAAGAAGAAAGGATGTTGTAAGAATGGAAAAAATTAATGATATAGAAAAGAAATGGCAAGATTATTGGCTAAATAATAAGTGCTTTAAAGCTGTAACAGGAGAAAAGGATAAAGAACCATACTATATTTTAGTAGAGTTTCCTTATCCATCGGGAGCAGGATTACATGTAGGTCATGTTAGAAGTTATACTGCTCAAGATGTACTTGCAAGAGTAAAACGTATGCAAGGATATAATGTTTTATTCCCAATGGGTTGGGATGCTTTTGGAGCACCTGCAGAACAATATGCTATTAAAAATCATATTCATCCAAAAGATGCTGTTAAAGAAAATATAAAAACCTTTAAAGGACAAATGATGTCACTAGGATTCTCATTTGACTGGGATAGAGAATTTTCAACAACAGATCCAGAATACTATAAATGGACACAGTGGCAGTTCTTACAATTTTACAAACATGGTATGGCTTATAAAGCTAAGAAAGATGTAAATTGGTGTCCAACTTGTAAAAGTGTATTGTCAAATGAAGATGCAGCTGGTGGTGTATGTGAGAGATGTGGTAGTAAAGTTGTTCAAAAAGAAAAAGAACAATGGATGTTAAGAATGAGTAATTATGCCGAAGATTTACTTAAAGGTTTAGATGATACAAACTTTGCAGAACGTGTAAAACTAGGACAAATAAACTGGATAGGTAAGTCAACAGGTGCAGAAATAGATTTTACTATTGAAGAGACTAATGATAAATTAACTGTCTATACTACAAGATGTGATACATTATTTGGTGTAACTTTCATGGTAGTAGCACCAGAACATCCAATATTAGAAAAACTAAAAGATATAATTACTAATATGGATGAAGTAAGAAAGTATCAAGAGTACGCTAAAAGTAAAAGTGCTTTTGAAAGAGTAGAAGTAAACAAAGATAAAACTGGTGTAAAACTAGAAGGTATAACTGTAAAGAATCCTGTAAGTGGCAAGACTGTTGACGTCTTTATCTCTGACTATGTTATGATGGGTTATGGAACAGGTGCAATTATGGCAGTCCCTGCTCATGACCAAAGAGATTATGACTTTGCTAAGAAATATAATATTCCAATCATTGAAGTAATTGAAGGGGGAGATATTTCTAAAGAAGCTTATACTGGCGATGGAAAAATGGTTAATTCTGATTTCTTAAATGGTTATACAAATAAAAAAGACTCTATAAATAGAATGCTAGAGTACTTAAAAGAAAATAATTTAGGAAGAGAAAAAACAAACTATCGTTTACAAGACTGGATTTTCTCAAGACAAAGATTCTGGGGAGAACCAATACCAATGATATACTGTGAGAAATGTGGATGGCAACCTATGGATGAGAAAGACCTACCTTTACTACTTCCAGATGTTGCAGAATATGAACCAACAGATACTGGAGAATCACCTCTTGCTAAAATAACAGACTGGGTTAATACAACTTGTCCATGCTGTGGTGGTCCTGCAAGACGTGAGACTGATACTATGCCTAACTGGGCAGGTTCATCTTGGTATTTCTTAAGATTTATGGATGCAGATAATGACAAAGAATTTGCTTCTATGGATGCTATGAAATATTGGCAAAAAGTAAATTGGTATAATGGAGGTATGGAACATACAGCAAGACATTTACTATATGCAAGATTCTGGGTACAGTTCTTATATAATATCGGCTTAGTTCCATCTAAAGAAATGATTGATGTCCGTGTTAGTCATGGTATGGTTTTAGGACCAGATAATCAGAAGATGAGTAAAAGTAAAGGTAATGTAATAAATCCTGATGATATAGTTAATGAATATGGTGCGGATACTCTTAGAACTTATGAAATGTTTATGGGTGACTATACTCAAGATGTTCCATGGAGTACAGATTCACTAAGAGGATGTAAGAGATTCTTAGATAAAGTAGAACGTCTAAAGTCTAAAGTTAATGATAAAACAGGCTTTACAGATTCATTAATAGTTTTACAAAATAAAACAATAAAAGACTTAGATTCATCACTATCAAGAATGAGTTATAACACTTATATATCTTCATTAATGATACTAACTAATGCCTATGATGACTCAGATAGTATAACTAAAGAAGATTATCATTTATTATTAACACTATTAAATCCAGTCGCTCCTCATATTACAGAAGAGTTAAATGAATCTTTAGGATATGAACCATTATGCTATGAAAAATGGCCTACATATGATGAGTCTAAACTTGTAGAAACAGAAAAAGAAATAGCAGTTCAAGTAAATGGTAAAGTACGTGCTACTATAACAATAAATGTTAATGATAGTGAAGAAGTAGTAAAAGAAAAAGCTTTAGAACAAGAAAATGTAAAGAGATTCACTGAAGGTAAAGAAATTGTTAAGATAATAGTTATCAAAGGTAAAATAGTAAATATAGTTGTAAAATAGTTTTAAACAAGCAAAGGTGGTGTTTATAATTCTCTTTGCTTTTTTCAACAATTTTTGTGGAAAATTACAAAAACCACTTGACAAACAGAATAAAATATATATAATACTATACCAAGTGAGGAGATATAAGCATTTATTTGAGCTATCTCGGGTTTAAAAGCCTACACAAAGTATTTTGGAGTCACGAATAATAATAGTTCGTGGCTTTTTTCTAACCACGAATAAAAAGGAGGAAAATAAAATGGATTATGCAGTTTACAGTGCAAAGGAAGAAAAGAATCTATATGATAGTTTAAAGAAAGGAATGCCATATGTTTTAACAGAGTTACAAAAAAACGAAGTTGAAATATTATCTATTTTAGAGAAATTAGGTTTTCCAATGTCTCAGTTAGGTACATATCTTTATAAAGACGTAATTGTTAAAGTTTGCAATATTATTAATGAAGGAGAAATAACATCTAATAATAAAAGAAGAAAACTAATAGCAAGACTTAATGATGGTTATGATGAAATCTATAAACAGATTGCAAGTGAAGACAAAGAAATAGGTTGTAAAACTTTTCATTCTTATATAGAAGGTGTTATAAAAGATATCGATGAAACAAGAACAGATACATCTTTAGCAGAAAAAATATACTGTGATAAAGATATTACTTATGGAACTGCAGCTTTTCGTATAGCAGACTACTATTTAAATGAATATTCTTATGATTATGGAAGAACAAAAGTTAAAAAGTTAAATAACATGAATGATATTAGTGACCAAAAACTTATATTAAAATAGTAAGAAGGAGAAAGTTATGGAGAAATTAAAACACGTAATACCTAGTAAAGAATATAAAGAAAAAGCGTTAGATTATATAAATGAATTTAAAGAGTATGGTAGCCAAATAAATGGAAGTGGTAGCTTACACAGATATTTAGATAACTATGATGGTTGGTTAGAACATTTAGAAGAAGTCAGAAATACTGTTCCAAGCGAAGAAAAAGTACCAGCTGAAACTTTATTTCTTGTTAGAGAAAGTGATGATAAAATAGTAGGTATGATAAATATCAGATTGGTTTTAAATGAACATTTAAAAGAATTTGGAGGCCATATTGGTTATAGTATTAGACCTACTGAAAGAAGAAAAGGTTATAACAAAGTAAATTTATATTTAGGGCTACTATTTTGTCAAGAGCATGGCATTGATGAAGTTTTATTAGACTGTAATAAAGATAATTTAGGTTCTGCTAAAACACTGCAAGCCTTAGGTGGTGTCTTAGTAAGAGAATATTATGAAGACAAAGAATATCATTGCCTAGTTCAAGACTACATCATTAATGTTAATGAAGCGATTAATAAGTATAGAGAGATTTATGAACCTATGATTAGTAGAGAAGAAAAACTATCAAATAAAAAGTATGAGTGAGTGTGTATAAGTATTATAATACGAGCTACACAGGGAGATAATCCTACACGTTAAGCACGGAGTCACTATAAAAGTGTTATTCCGTGCTTTTTTCTATTTTAAAAGCATGATATACTAAATAAAAATAAGAGGATGTGATTATTATGGCAGTAATAGAAGTTAAAAATATATCGAAAACATTTAAAGTGAAATTAAAAGAAAAAGGCTTAAAAGGTAGTTTTAAATCAATAATTAAACCAAAGTATAAAAAAGTTCAAGCAGTAAAAAATGTTAGTTTTAACATTGATAAAGGAGAAATGGTGGCTTTTATTGGACCAAATGGTGCAGGTAAATCTACAACTATTAAGATGATAACTAGTATTTTATATCCAGATAAAGGAAAAATCTCAGTGTTAGGATTAAATCCAGAAAAAGATAGAAAAAAATTAGCTTATGAAATTGGTACAGTCTTTGGACAAAAAGAACAGTTATGGACACATCTAACACCTTATGACAACTTTAAATTTTTTGGAGCTATCTATGATATACCAGAGTATAAGATAGAAAAGAAAATAAAAGAGTTAAAAGAATTATTTGAATTAGATGAGTTTATTAATACTCCTGTTCGTAATTTAAGCTTAGGTCAAAGAATACGTTGTGAAATAGTAGCATCTCTTATCCATGAACCTAAAATATTATTCTTAGATGAACCAACTATAGGACTAGATCCAGTAGTAAAAGAAAATATTAGAACATTGATAAAAAGAATGAATAAGGAATATAAGACAACTGTATTTCTAACAAGTCATGATGTATCTGACATTGAAAAGTTATGTAAAAGAGTAATTATCATTAATAATGGAAGTCTAGTATTAGATGATACAATGGAAAATTTAAAATATCACTATTTAAATAAAAAAATAGTAGAAGCTAAAATGAAAGAAAAAGTAAACTTAGATGGTGAAGATGGTCTTACAATTTTAAAAGATAGAGGATACAATATAAAAATAGAAGTTGATACTACAAAAAAAAGCGTATCTGATGCTATAAAACTTTTAAATCCAGATAATATTATAGACATTAATATTTCAAATATCCCATTAGAGAATATTATTAGCAGTATTTATAAGGATGGAGATACAAAATGAAAAAATATTTGTTTATCTATAAATCAGAAGTAATGAGTAATTTACAATATATATTTAATTTATTAGTAGGGTTTATAAGCTATTTAATATTAATTTTTATATTTTTAAATTTATGGAATTATATGTATGATGATCCAACTCAAGTAATTAATGGTTACACAAAAAATCAAATGATTTGGTATGTAATTATTACAGAAATATTGTGGATGACTGTAGGTGGTAGAAAGCTTTGTAAAAAAATAAGTGACGACGTAAAAGGTGGCAATATTGCCTATAATATTAATAAACCATATAGTTATATTGGATATGCTTTATCAAGTCACTTAGGATCATGTACAATAAAAGCCTTAATGTTTTCAATTTTAGGTATCATTACAGGTTTAGTTTTTATGGGAGATTTTCCAAAGTTAACAATAGCATCATGTATCATGGTAATAATAACAGCAATATTTGCAACAGTAATTAATACATTGTTAATTATTTTTATAGGTTTAATATCTTTCTTTATTGAAGATGCAAATCCATTTTATTGGGTTTATAGTAAATTTATTTTAGTTTTAGGAACAATATTTCCAATTGAATATTTTCCAGTAGTTTTACAACCAATTTTAACTTATAGTCCTATTTATGTTGTCTCATATGGACCAGCAAAATTATTTGTAGATTTTTCTTGGACAAGTTGTATTCATATTATTATAGCTCAAGTTATCTATATTATAATTGCTTATATTTTATGTAGATTACTATATCAGAAAGGAGTGAAAAGGTTAAATGTTAATGGCGGTTAAAAATCAAATAAAAGTATCATTCTTATCAATTAAATATGCATTATTAAGAGAAATGTTAAATAAAACAACATTTATTACAAACATTATATTCATGATATTAAATAATGCCTCATTTATTATTCAATGGATAATTTTATATTCATTACAGGGAAACGTAGGTGGCTACACCTTTGATCAAGTATTACTGTTATGGGGATTAGCAGCAGGAACTTATGGTGTTTCAAGGTTTTTCTTTCAAAAAGCTTTCTCTTTATCTGATACAATAAATAATGGTAAATTAGATGCTTATTTAGTACAACCTAAAAATGTGTTATTATCAGTAATTACATCAGAAGTTCAAGTCTCAGCTATAGGAGATATTTTATATGCCTATATTATGTTATTAATTTATGGATTTACGATACCAAGATTTATATTATTTACAATTTTCTGTCTAGGTGGAGGAATCATGTTAACATCTATATCTATTATTCTATCTAGCCTAAGTTTTTGGTTTCAAAAAACAGATATTGTTGCAGATACGGGAAATAGTTTAATGACAAACTTTGCAACTTATCCTGATGGAATCTTCAAAGGACTTGTAAAGATATTATTATTTACTTTGATACCAGTAGGAATTATAAATTATATTCCAGTACATATTTTAAGTGAATTTAGTTTAGGCTTAAGCTTAATATTTATACTAGTAACTATTTTATTAACTGGACTAGCAATATTAGTATTTTATAAAGGCTTAAAAAGATATTCATCAAGCAATTTAATGACAGCAAGAATATGAGGAGGATAATATGAACAAATATGAAAAAATTTTTGAATCAGAAAGAATTTATTATATAAAAATAACTAAAGATTTAATTGAAGATTATTTAGAGATGATAAATGATATAGAAATAGCAAATAAAATAAGTCATAACCCATAAACTTTCACCTATGAAGATGAATTAAAATGGGTAGAGTCAAACTTAAGAGAAAATGCAATAATCTTTTCTATGATTGAAAAAAATACTGAAGAATATATCGGAAATGTTGAAATAATGCATATTAATGATAAAAGAATTGGAGAAGTAGGAATTTGCATAACAGCAAGTAAGCAAAATCAGCATTATGGAACAGAAGCTATGGAAGCGATTATTAAATATGGATTTGAAAAAATGGTAAGAGATGATGACAAATACAAAATATTAAAAGAATTTTATAGTACTGGTGCAGAAGATAAAAGATTAAAAGAAGATAAAGCCCATCAAGTAGAGTTCTTAACTACAACTAGATATATTAATAAATTTTTAAAAGATAATGATAAAATATTAGAAGTTGGAGCAGGAACAGGTGCTTATTCAATATACTATGCTAAAAAGAGATATCAAGTATCCGCACTTGAACTAGTTAAAGAAAATATTGATATTTTAAAAAGTAAAATAACAGATGATATGAACATTAAAGTAACTGAAGGTATAGCTTTAGATCTAAGTTGCTATGAAGATAATAGTTTTGATATGACTCTAGTATTAGGGCCACTATATCATTTATATACAGAAAGTGATAAGAAAAAAGCAATGGAAGAAGCAGTAAGAGTAACTAAACATGGTGGATATTTATACATTGCGTATCTAACAAATGATTCTGTAATGCTAAGTTATGCACTAAAAAAACATCATTTATTAGATAAAGGATTATTTGATAAAAATTATAAATTCTATGATAAGAAAGAAGAAATATTTACAACATTTAATATTGAAGATTTTAATGAACTAATAAAGGAATACCCATTAGATTATGTTACAACTGTCGCAACTGATGGACTAAGTACTATTTTACGTGACTATGTAAATGATTTAAGTGATGAAGAGTTTAAAGTATGGCTAGATTACCATTATAAAAGTTGTGAGAGAAAAGATTTAGCAGGCTATAGTAGTCATGTATTATATATAGGTAGAAAAAAATAAAAAAGCAAAGAGAATTACAAACACCACCTTTGCTTTTTCCACAATTTTTGTGGAAAAAGTGTTTTAAAATATAGTAGAAAGGTTGTGACTATATGAAAGTAAAAATATTCGACTATGAAGATGAGAGTGACCTACAAAAAGCCATGAATGAGTTTTTAGGGAATTTAGATGGAGAAGTTGTAGATATTAAATATGCCGTTAGTTCTTTTCCTAGTGGAGAAGAGCAGATATATTGTTTTTCTGCTATGATAATTTATTATTAAAAATAAATGTATAACTGAATAATATATTTACGAAAACCCGTACTATGAAAGATACGGGTTTAATGCTATACTATATATGAATACATTTATTTGGAATTAGATGCTTTCTATAACATTTATAATCTTATAGAAAGGAGAAAGAGTGTATGACAAAAAGAGAAATAGCTTACTTTGTTATTATCCTTATCTTGTTATTCATAATCATCTCACTTATTTATCTACTCATATAAATAAGACATCTAATTCCTTTGGGAATTAGATGCTTATAAACCATTCTATGAAAGCATCTATTCTAATAGATGTATTCATTTTTATTTTATGCAAATCTCTTTGCTAAATACATAATATCATAATTTTATATTGATGTCAAAGTATCAAATAAGAAAAATTAACATTAAATATGGTTAGTGTTATAATATGCACATATTACTTAAAGGGGGAATTATATTATGATGTATGATAAAAAAATATTTGCAGACCTTAGAAAAGAAGTAGTTGGTGCTTCCTGTAAAGAAGTTTATAAAAAATCAGAAGAATATAATAAGGTTAGATCTTGGGTAGAGTATATGGAAGGTAAGTATCCTAAGGAAGAGCTTTCTTCAAGAGATGATTATCGTGAAGCTAAAAATTATTTATATCATGTACAAAAACAAAGTATTAGACAAAGACTTTTAGATGATTTAGAATGGGCAGGATTTAATAAAGAAGATGCTGGTACTAAACATATTGCAACTATTGCCACTTTATTTTTCCATGAAAGAAAACTATATCAAAGTAAATTTATTACAGATAAAAGTTTCTGGGATTTAAGTGACTTTGATAATGAACATTATAAAATGTTAGGATTACCTAAAGACCAAGTAATATCTGATATTTTAGATGTTATGTCTAAAAATGACGATATACATTGTTCACATGAAACATTAATATATGAAATGGCCGATAGTTTTGGCATTTATGGTTATAATCGTGACGAAGAAGATTCTAAACCATATTCTGATATGTCAAAAAGAGACGTTCAAAAAAACTAAAATAAATTGATATTACAAATAATGCATTTACGAAAACCCGTACTATGAAAGATACGGGTTTAATGATATACTATATATGAATACATTTATTTGGAATTAGATGCTTTCTTTTATTAATAAAAATAAAAGAAAGGAGCAAGATATATGAATAAACGAGAAAAATCATTTTTCATAATTATCATTATTTTGCTATTCATTATTATCTCTCTTATCTATAGATAATAATAACATCTAATTCCTTTGGGAATTAGATGCCCTTAAAAACTATTTTTATGAAAGCATCTATTCTAATAGATGTATTCATTTTTATTTTATGTCATTTTCTTTGACAAATACATAATATCATACTTTTATATAGATGTCAAAGTATCAGATGTGTAAAACTACTTAAATATAGTCTTAACTCCTAAATACTCTGGAAAATACTTTCTTGCCATATCAGTATATTTAGGATTAATTACTAAATCATACTCCCCAACTAATTCAACAACTTCACCACCAAAGTTCTTTTTATAGTTGTATGAATTTTTTAATTTGTTATTATCATCAGTTATATTACCAATTTCATACAAATTATAATACTTATAACCATTCTCTATTGCATACTTAATCATCTCATAATGAAGTGTATAAGAAGCATCTAATTTATTATACTCATCTACAATTCCTCCATTTAATGCTACAACTTCATTACCTAAAGTTATAAACATATAAATACCCATACTAGCATCATCACTACATTTAGAAAAATATTCTTTTAACCTCTCTAATCTTTTAATCTCTTCTTCATCCTCTAATTCTTTATCAATAAAATATTCTGCTGTCATCTTTGAGTTGTGATAATTACTTGTTCTAACTTCTTTTTCTTTTATTACCTCTGAAATCATCTTATCAATATTATTAATAACTTCATCCTTCTTAAAATAAACTTCCCTAAACTGAATATTACCATCAAAAGATTGTTTTAAATCTTCATAAAAAATCTTTGTAGGTATAATAGTATTATATCTATTACTTTCTTCATTTATAATACTTAAAAATCTATCTATATCTTTAAAATCAAAATCACGCACTTTAAATCCAAGTCTTTTATTTCTTCTAACAGTCTGCCTTGCTTTAGGACTAAAGTTATTAAAAACATCATCTATACTTTTATCTTTTAAATTAATTCTACTAAGCCACTTAGGTTGTATTTTATCATTAACCTTAATAAAATTAGCATGGGCTAAATTAATCTCTACAAAGTCATTATAAACACCACCATCTATAATATTACCTTCACTATCTCTATCTCTTACTAAAATATAAGGGTCTATTTTTAAGAATACTCCGTGTTTTTCTATAATAAACTTTTTAACTTCTTCAGTGAACTCTTTTAATAGTTCTTCATTCTTATAATCTATTAAAAAACCTCTTGGAGCATAAAATATTCGTTCTTTTTTCTTTTTTCTCTCGTAAGAAAGAAGCATACTAGCGCCTACTATTTTCTCATTAATAAATCCACCTACATAATAAGCATGAAATTTATCTCCTTCCATAAATCTCCCCCAAGCACTTGTCTGTTGAAAACTACCTAAGGGGTGATTAATTGCATAATTATCAAATTCCTTTTTTGTAAGTTCTCTAAGTTCCACAAAAATCACCTCTATCTTCTTTAATTATACAAGTTACTTTAAAACTTTTCAATAATATGATATTATATTTAAAGAAATTGGAGGCGATAACATGGCAAAAACTAAGACTAAAAAGAATAAAGAACTAAAACAGAACTCTTTTTTAAATGGAGCATTTATTGCAACTATGGGAATAGTAGGTAGTAAAGTATTAGGCATACTTTATGTAATACCATTTTATGCTATTATAGGAGGACAAGGTGGAGCCTTATATGGTTATGCTTATACAATTTATAATCTATTCCAATCATTAAGCTGTGCTGGTATTCCTTATGCTATTAGTAAAATAATTAGTGAATATCAAACCCTAGGTTATTACAATGCTAAAGAAAGAGCCTTCAAACTAGGAAGAAAGATAGTTGTTATCCTTGGTATAATAATATTCTTAATCCTTTTCATTTTCGCTCCTAATATAGCAGAAGCGATTATTGGTGACCTAGAAGGTGGAAATTCTCTAGAAGATGTAACAATGGTTGTAAGAGTAATATCTACAGCGATATTAATAGTACCAAGTCTTAGTATATATAGAGGTTACTTAGAAGGACATAAATTTATAACACCACCTTCAATTAGTCAAGTCTTAGAACAATTAGTAAGAGTAATTATCATTGTCTTAGGAAGTTATCTTGCTATTAACGTCTTTAACTTATCTTTACAAACAGGAGTAGGTATAGCCGTATTTGGTGCGACTGCAGGAGCCATATTTGCATACTTCTATCTATTAGATAAAGTTAGGAAAAATAAAAAACAACTAAAAGCTAAACCACTTAAAGTAGATGAACCTCTAATTAAAACTAAAGAGATATTAATTAAAATATTTTGGTATTCTCTACCATTTATTATGATAGATATCTTTAAATCATGTTATGACTTTATTGACATGACAACTCTTGTAAAGACACTAGCGAATGATGTAGGCTATACAACTTTACAAGCTGAAAATATCATGAGTGTAATATCTACATGGGGTAATAAAATAAATATGATAATAGTCGCAATTTCTACAGGTATTATTATAAGTTTAATCCCAAATCTTACATCATCATCTGTAAAAGGAGATAAAAAAGATGTTCATCATAAGATAAATCAAACACTTCAAGTATTATTATTTATATCAGTTCCTATGACTTTAGGATTATCTTTCTTAAGTGAACCAGTATGGGAAGTATTCTATGGAAATAATAGTGAATATGGAGCGGTTATTTTAAAATACTTTGTCTTTGTAGGTTTAATTATTTCAACCTATACATCATTAGTTTCAATTGTCCAAGTATTAAAATATTATAAAGAAGTATTTATCTCTTTAGTAGTAGGAGTAGTACTAAAATTAGTTTTAAATGTACCATTAATAAATTTATTTAATAATTTAGGCTTAGTACCTGTCTATGGTTCTATTACAGCCACAATTCTAGGTTATGTAGTAGGTATAATATTATGTCTTATCTTCTTAAGAAGAAAATGTGGTGTTAGTTACATGCCAACTTTAAAATTATTAGGTAAAATATTAATAGCAGATATTGCAATGATAGTAGTATTACTTTTAGTAAAACTAGTTATACCTATTTATACATCATCTAGACTATTAAACGTTCCAATAATTGTCATCTACTCAGTAATCGGTGCTGCTACTTACTTCTTTATCGCTCATAAATTTAAATTAATAGATGAAATATTTGGAAGTGAACTAGTTAATAAGATAATGAGTAAGTTAAGAAGGAAAAAACATGACTAGTAAGAATTTAAATGAACAATTAAAAGATTTAGAAGAGATATTATTTAAGAATAAGACTCTAAAAGAAATATTAACAAGATTAGAAAAATCTAATTTAAAAAATTATTATGTAGGAGCAGGTGCAATTAACCAGACAATCTTTAACTATCTTCATAATTTTAAAATAGATGCAAATATTAAAGATTATGATATCATCTATTATGATGAAGATTTATCTTATGAAAAAGAAAATCTAGTAATCAAATATATTAAAGAACTTTTAAAAGATATAGATGTAGATGTTGATATTAAAAATGAAGCAAGAGTACATCTTTGGTATAATAAGAAATATAATGATAACAGAAAGCCATACACTAGTTTAGAAGATGCTATTTCAAGATGGGGTACAACTATAACTTGTATAGGTGTAAGACTAGAAGATGGTAACTTAATAGTAGATGCACCTTATGGACTTAATGATTTGTTTAATATGATAATAAGACCAGTAAAGATAGATTTTAAAGAGGAAGATTACAATAAGAAAGTAGAAAAATGGAAAAAGAACTGGCCTAAACTAACAATAATACCATGGAAAGAGGAGGAATTATGATTTATCCAGAATTTCTAAAAGAATACGATACTATTGGTGTAACTGCACCATCAGACGGAATTACTGATGAAGTTAAACTTAAAAGACTAGATAATGCTATTAAAAATTTCGAGAAGCGGGGCTTCAAGATAAAAGAAACACCTAATGTTAGATATAGTATTAAAGGAAGAAGTAGTTCAAGTGAAGAAAGAGCACGTGAGTTAGAAAGACTTTATAAAGATAAAGATGTTAAAGCAATAATATGTACTAGTGGAGGAGCCTTCCTACTTGAAATGTTAAGTGAAGTAGATTTTAAGATTATTAAAGATAATCCTAAATGGATACAAGGATATTCTGATCCAACAGGTCTGCTATTTACGATTACTACTAACTTAGATATTGCAACTATATACAGTGATAATTTTAAAACATTTGGTATGGAACCTTGGCATAAATCATTAGAAAACAATCTAGAAATATTAAAAGGAAATATTATAGAACAAAAAAGTTTTTCTAAGTATGAAGAAGATAAAGAATTAATAACAGGTTTAGAACCATATAACTTAACTAAGAAAGTTTACTGGAAAAATCTAAATAATGAAGAAGTTATCAATATAAAAGGAAGAATAATAGGAGGATGTCTTGACCTTATCACAGAACTTTTTGGTACTAGATTTGATAATACTAAAAACTTTTTAGAAAAATATAAAGATGAAGGGATTATCTGGTACTTTGATGTATGTGAGTTATCTAGTGAATCTCTTATTAGAACTCTTTGGAAATTAAAAGATAATGGATATTTTAAATATACTAAAGGTATACTTTTTAGTAGAGTATTTGCATGTAATAGTTATTATGACATTTCTTATGAAGAAGCGATAAGTAAATCTTTACAAGAATTAAACATACCAATTATTATTAATACAGATATAGGACATGTTTCTCCTAGGCTTACAATAATAAACGGTTCTATCGCTACAATTATTTCATCTAGTGGCAAAGGTAAAATAAGTTTTGAGTTAAAGTAAATATAAATAAAGAAACATATAAAAATATAGTGATCACTTACCAATATTAATGACACTCGAATTATAAAAAGTAGAAATGAGTTATCATCTCTACTTTTTTGCAACTTCCACTTTAAGTTCCTTCTTCTTTCTTTTCTTAATCATATTTCTATATATAGGTACTAACTTAGTAAAAGCAAAGTAATAAATAGGTTTAACTACATAATCAAACTCTCCCATGAACTCAATATAGTCACCACCAAATTTTTTCTTAAATTCATGTAACCCAAGTCTTGGATTATCTTTAGATAAATCTCCAATAGTACCAAACTGATCATAGATTTTTAATCCTCTATCTTTGCAAAACTTTAAATGTTCATAATAAGTATGATAATTAACATAAGTTTCTGTTAATATATTATGATTACCTGCATATAAAACCCAAGCTTTATCTCCATACTCTAAAATCATATGAGCAGAAAGTGTAACTTCATCTCCATATTCTTTTAAATAATTAAAGTACTTATCTACTTCTTTTTCTAAATTTTCTTTCTGTCTAGAAAGTTCCTTAAGTTTATTTTTAGCACTCTTAGACATATTTTCTTTAGGTAGTTCATCTATTTTCTTATTAACATATAATAAATCATTTTTTAATACTTCTAAACTATCCTTTATATTAACTTTACCTAAGAATAAAGTAGCCTTATTATCTTCATTAAATAACTTATATAAAGTCTTATAATAATTAATATCATAAGAAACAAAATCTTTTCTCTCTTCTGTTAACATCATTAAATGATAGAAAGTCTCTAAATCTTTTTCATCTCCTATCTCAACTTTAGTCTTAAGTTTAATAGACTTAGCAATTCTTTGTTTAGTTGTCTTAGAAAAATGACTCTCTATTTCATCCATAGACTGATTTAAATCTATTCTAAAAGTATATCTAGGCTGAGCAGTTTCAAAATTCTTTGTAAATCCTAAATGTTTATAACCTAGTCTAAGTAATTCCTTATAAATCTTCTTATCTTTAGATTCAACTTCTACTACTTCACCCTTATAATCTTCCTTTTTCCAAATAATATCAGGATCAATCTTTACGTAAATAGCTTTCTTCCTCTTAGCAAATTTTACAACTTCTTCTGTAAACTTGTCTAGTATTTTTACATCACTAAAGTTAAGTACATACCCTCTTGGAGCATATAAATAGCATAATCCTAAAGGAAGACTTTTCTTAAGTAAAAGAGTCGCTCCTACTATTTTTCCATTATCAAGAAGTCCTAAATAATAAGGAGTAAGTCCTCTTTCTTTCTTTACAAGGCACCCCCAATCATAAGACTGTAAAAAGTGACTCTTATAAGGATTATACTTAACAAATTCTTCATATTCTTTTTTTTCTAAAACTCTTAATTCCATATGTTCACTTCCTATATAAAGTATAATTTATTTAACATTAACTGTCAATTTTAGTATACCCAAAATTTTGCCATTTAAAAAAGAGCTTTCGCTCTTACATCATATATTTATCATTACTATTGCCATAACCAGTAGATTGACTATCATAGTTCCTTGGACTAATCATAGTAGACTCTATTCTATTAACTCTATTCTCAAGTCTTCTCATTTGTCTTTCAAGCCTATTTACTTGATTTTCCAAACTATTAAGTCTTTGATTAATACTATTATTAAAATTAGGGCCCATTCCTGGGTTCATATTTGGATTCATTGGCCACATAGGCATACCTTGATTCATAAATTTAACCTCACTTTCTGGTTTATTTTATTCCATAGTTCTGTTATTTATGATAAAATATGCTATATGACTTGGAGGAATTATTATGCGATTAAGAAATGTTAAAGATAAAGAAGAAATATTAAATAATTGTAAATATTTAATAAAAAATCCTGAAGAATTTAAAGGCAAATGGAAAAGCTTATTTAATAATGATAATCCCATCTATATTGAAATAGGTATGGGAAAGGGAAAATTCATCTTAGAAAATGCTCTTAAGTACCCTAATATTAACTATATAGGTATAGAAAGATTTGATAGTGTTATGGCTAAAGCGATAAAAAAAATACCTGATAGTATAGAAAACTTAAAACTAATTAGAATGAATGCTCTAGATATAGATAAAGTTTTCTCTAAAGAAATAGATTTAATCTATTTAAACTTCTCAGATCCATGGCCTAAGAAAAGATGGCATGATAGACGCTTAACTAGTAAAATATTTCTTGATAAATATGATTTATTATTTAAAGATACTAAAAGAATAGAAATGAAAACAGATAATGAAAATCTATTTATCTATTCCCTTGAAACATTAAGTTCTAAAGGCTATGCTTTAAGCGATATATCATTTGACTATCATAAAACTGATACTGATATAATTATGAGTGAATATGAGATGCGTTTTAGCAAAGAGGGGAAAAATGTCTATCATCTTTTTGCACAAAAGAAGTGACAAACTAAATAGTTATTTGATATAATTATAAAAGAGTAGGTGTTGCATATTGAAAAAGAAAATAATACTATTAATAATATCTATTTTAACTCTAACAGGATGTACTAACTTAACAAATATGAGTATAGATGAAGTAGTTAATGTTATGTTAGAGTCTGATACTAATCTATCTAACAATGTCTTTGAAGGATATAAATACTATATTCCAAAAGGCTTACGTCTAATAAATAAAGATGAATACAATGCTATCTTAAAAGATGAATATAACAATACCTACTATTTCTATATCGATGTTGTAAGTTTCTACAATGAAGAAAAAGTTGAATATGAAGTAAATAATAAAGCTTATTTTTCTAAAGAATTAAATTACAATGATAAAAAAGGATACTTAGAAATAACAAAAATAGAAGATACAGATGTATATTTTATAGAATACATGTATAATTATGGTAAAATAGAAGCATTTGTTAAAGAAAATGAGATAAAAAGTGCTATTATAAATATGAGTAGTATTTTAAAATCTTTAGAATTTAACAGAAATGTTTTAGAAAGTCTTATAGGAAATAACGTCTTAAATTATAAAGAAGATACATACGACGTTATGAAACCTAAAGGAAATACTGCTACTAAAGATACATATCTAGAATATGAGGAAAGATATGGTATCTATGAGGGCTATGGTAACAATAATACAAGCGAAGACAGAATAGAAATAGAAGAAAACTAGGAAAGGTGGAGTCTATAATGAAGCTATTAGATAAACTAAAAAATGCTCTTTTTGAAGAAGAATATGTAGAAGTGGAAGAAAAAAAAGAGGTGAAAAGTAAAGAAAAACCTATTGCTAAAAAAATAATAGTTGAAGATAAGCCTAAAAAAGTTGCACCTAAGGAAGAACTTATTGTTGAAGAAGAGAAAGAAGAACCTAAAAATGAATCACCTAATAAAGATTTTAAGTTCAAAGCAATTTTAGATGATGATTTTATTGATTTGGAAGAAGAAAAGAAAGAAAAGCCACTTCCAAAGGTAGAATTAAAACCTAAAACAGAAGAAAAGCCTAAACCTATAAAACAAGAAGTAAAGGAAACGAGGCCATTATACCAAGGAAGCAAAAAACAAGAAGAAAAACTTTATGGAACTAATCCAGATAAAGAAATTAAAATACATGAATATGGCGGAGCTTTTAAACAACATGAAAAGAAAACGTTTCATCCTTCTCCTATTATTTCCCCGATTTATGGAGTTTTAGATCAAAACTACAAAAAGGACGATATTGTGACAAAGAAAGAGGTTAGAATAACAAGTAGTTATAAATCAAAAAATATTGATGTTGATAGTGTCAGAGAAAAAGCTTATGGTAATAGCGATGATATCTTTGAAGAAGAGCTTACTTCAAATAAGCAAATGGATTCTTCAAAAGATGAACCTTTAGAAGATGATGACTTTGTAATTAAAGAAGAAGATAGTCTTCTAGATATTAGTGATGATAACACTCCATCAGTTGCAAAAGTTACTATGGGAGATGCTGAAGAATATTATAGTGATTTAGGACTAGAATATAATATTGATTATAAAGATGTATCTCATGAAAAAGCGACAGGTAGAAGAACAGATTTGAAGAACTTTGATGAAGAAGAATCAAAAAATGATGATGCTAGCATCGAAGATAATTTATTTGATTTAATAGATTCAATGTATGATGAAAAGAAAGGAGAATAAAAAGTGGAATTTTTAGGGGTTATTTTGGATAGCCTATTAATAGTATTAGTAATTATATTAATAGTACTAGCATTAAAAACTTTTGATACACTAAATAAAGTAGATGCTATTTTGGATGATACTAAGAAAAAACTAGATAGTTTAGATGGCGTTTTTAACCTAGTTGATAATGTTAGTAACAAATTAACTTTGGTTACTGATACTGTTGTAGGTAGTATTGTTAATTTTATAACAAGTATATTTAATAAGAAAGGAAAGGGAGATATTGATGAGTAAAAAAAGTGGAGTTGGAAAATTTATTGCAGGAGCTGTGCTTGGAGCAGGATTAGGCATTTTATTTGCACCTAAAAAAGGTAGTGAGACAAGAAAGGATTTAAAAGAGAAATTAGATAACGTAGTTGCTAAAATAAAATCAGTTGATACTGAGGAAGTTAAAGCTATGTTTGAAGAGAAAGTAGATGAAATTAAAGCTGAACTTGAAGATTTAGACAAAGAAAAAGCTTTAAAAATTGCTAAGAAAAAAGGTGAAGAAATCAAGAAAAAATGCCAAGATTTAGTTAATCTTGCAGTTGCTAAAGGAACACCTGTCTTAGAAAAAGCTGCAGAAGAGCTAAGATTAAAAGCAATTGATGTAGTTAGTGATGTATTAGAAAAACTAGAATCTAAGGATAAAAATAACGCTTAAAGAATATAATAGGACTGATTAAATATAATTAGTCCTATTTACATGTGAAAATATGTGTTAAACATTAGTTAAAATGATACCGATTTATAATGTGGATAACAAACAAAGGTAAACCTTGTTTGTAGTCATAGCATAATCGATGAAATCTAAAAAGCAAGGGTTTCATGAACTCACTTTGTTCGCCCT